>CALPVI020000212.1 GCA_943326975.2 Actinomyces viscosus
AATATTATTACTGGTACTTCAACTTCAATTACTGCAAATGCTACTGATTCAGATGGTACTATTTCTCAAGTTGAATTTTTTATTGATGGTGTTTCTGTTGGTGTTGATGTAACTTCTCCGTATTCTAATACTTATGTTGCTACTGTTGGTTCGCATACAATTTTAGCTAAAGCAACAGATAACTCAGGTGATGTAACTACTTCAAGTAGTATAGCTATAAGTGTTGCAAACAATCAAGCTCCTTCAATTTCACTTACTGCACCTTCTGCAGCAATTGATGCTGATGTAGTTTCATTTAGTGCAACTGCTTCTGATGTTGATGGTTCAGTTGCTCAAGTTCAGTTTTATGTTGATAATGTTTTAGTTGGTACAGATGTAACTTCTCCTTACACTTCTAATTATACAGCTGTTGTAGGAACACATTTAGTGAAAGCTGTTGCAACTGATAATTTAGGTTTAGCAACTACAACTTCTAATGCTACTTTAACAGTAGTAAATAATAATCCTCCAACTGCAGCGATAACTTCTCCATCTGCTACAGCTTCTTACATTGCTCCAAATGTTGTAACAATCAATGCTACTGCAACTGATGCTGATGGAACTGTTGCTCAAGTTGAGTTTTTAGTAAACAATGTAGTTGTAGGTACTGATGTTACATCACCATATTCTTTTGCTTGGACAAGTACACCAGGTGTTGCTAATATTAAAGTTAGATCTACAGATAATAAAGGTGCTGTTACTAACTCATCAGTAGTTGCATTAAACATAGCTGATCCAAATGCATTACCTTATGAATTAGGTACTGTATCTCAAATTTGTAATATCCCAACATTCTGTGTTCCTTTATCAGCTGCAGTTACTGCTCCAGTAGATAACGTAAAAGGTTACGATATCACTTTACATTATGATAAAACAAAAGTTACTCCTACTGGAAACATTTCATTATATAATGATTTAATCAACTCTGCTTTAGTAGAAACTGCAAATACAATTGATGCAGTTAATGGGATTATGAACATTTCAGTTTTCTTCAAAGGTGCAGCTCCAAGCAATACTGAATTCAATGGTACTGGTAAAATTTTCTGTGTTGAGTTTAATAAAACAGCAAACTTTCAACAAATTGATACAGCTTTAGTTTCTATTTCTTTCTTACAAGAAAGTTATATTACTGGAGTTGCTACTAAATCAGTATCAAATGGAAAATCTATCACATATAGAAATGAAAACTTTTTGGGTAAATTAAAGTTCTGGTCTGATAATAGCGCAATCAAATATGATGCTGGTTCTCCAAACACTTATTTAATTACAAATGTTCAAGGTGCAGATATCAATACAGGTTTATTGAATCCAAATAATGTTAAGGTTAATCCATCTTTAACAGGTGAATTTAATTATACATTAACGAATGGTTTAGGAATTAATATAAAAAGAGATATTAATAACTTAGCTGTTGTACAAGGACTTATCAATGCTGCTGATGTTGCATTAGGTAAAGATTTAATTACAAATGTTGCAACATTTACTCCTTCAATTTATCAAGTTATAGCATTAGATGTAAACTTAGATGGTATTGTAAGTGCTGGTGATATTTCACAAATCAAACAAAGAGCTACTTTAAGTATTCCTGAATTTCAACAAGCATGGAATTACAATGCTTCTGGTGTATCAAATGGTGAAGCGTCTAGAGATTGGATATTTGTAGATTCAAATAGAATACAAAATAATCCTGCATACCAAATATCTTCTACTTTCCCTTTAAATGATAATACAGGTTTCTCAAAAGCTAAAGTTCCTTTAACTCCATTTGTTTTAAATGTTCCTGTTTCTAGTTATTCTAATTGTCCAGTAATAACAAACGAAACGTATAAATCAATTATGTTAGGAGACGTAGACGGAAGTTATGCTGCTTTTAATGCTGATGGTGTATTAAAAAGTGGTAAATACAATGGACAAGTAGTTTTAGATGTTGAAAATGCAATTGATAATGGTACAACTTTAGATATACCAGTATCAATCATTTCTTTAACAGATGTAAGAGCATTAGATTTTGCTTTCAAATTCAATGAAGACAAATTAAGCTTTAATTCAATTGTTACAGATAACAACGAAATTGATGGATTTGCTCATTTCAATGAAAATGACAGAACATTAAGATATACTGCTACTGATATGTCTAACTTTGACTTAAATAAAACTATATTATCAGTTAGATTTAATAAAATAAATGGTTTAATTTCTTCTTCAGATATTAATTCAACATTTGGATTATTAAATGGTAAGCAAGCAGAAGTAGAATTAAATAAACTTACAAGTGGTTTATCTACTCTAAAAGCTAACTTGGTAAATATTTTCCCAAATCCAGCTATGAATTCTTTAAATATCATTTCACCTGAAAATGCTACAATAGAGATATTAGATGTAACTGGTCAAAAATCACTTTTACAAACAGAAGTAAATGCAAACGAACAAACAACATTTGATGTTCAAAATTTTGCTTCAGGAATTTATATTGTAAAAGTATATAACAACAATTTCAATAAAATTGAAAGAATTGTTATTTCTAAATAATTTATTTTCATCGATAAATAACAAAGAAGTCGCTCCTGTTTTTTTAGGAGCGACTTTTTTATTTTAAAAAACAAAATAAAATTAAACG
Source organism: Actinomyces viscosus (assembly GCA_943326975.2). Classification (GTDB taxonomy): domain Bacteria; phylum Bacteroidota; class Bacteroidia; order Flavobacteriales_D; family Crocinitomicaceae; genus CAIUKX01. Next base: position 2,657 of record CALPVI020000212.1, read on the forward strand.
AATGAAACTACTCTTTACTATTTCAGCTTTACTTTTAAATTCATTTATTTTTGCTCAAAAAGATATAAATCATGAAAAAAGTATTTCAGATTCAATGATTTTTGATCTTAATCAATCGGTTATTACATCAAAAAATGGAATCTCATATTTAAATATTCCCATGTATATAAAATCAAATTCTAGCGTTAATTCATTTGATTTTTGGTTTAAATTTGATGAAACAAAATTAACTTACGACACAGTTACGACAAGTATTATTGGTTTAGATCCTTTTACAAGTTTTAATTCAAATAATCATTATTTAAGTAATACAACTTCAGGCCCAAATAGCAACTTTATTGTACCACTAAATACAACACTATTAACATTAAGATTTAAGTTAACATCTGCATGTAATAAAATTACAAATAGCGATTTTAACTCAATTAATACATTGACAAATGGAAGCAATTGTAATAATCGCTTTAATTCAAATACCCAAGTACAACAAATTCCTGCTATTATTTCTACTAATTCATTTTATTGTACGAATAACACCTATTCATTTTCATATCCCTCAACTATATTTGGAGAAAATATAACAAATTATACATGGGATTTTGGAAATAATTTAACAGATAATAACCAAAATACATCAACAAATTATTCAATTGATGGTGATTATACAGTAACAGTAGTTGCTACGAACTCATCTGGTTGCTCATATACAGCATATAAATACATTCATGTTGAAAGCTCTCCAATAGCAAGCTTTACATCAACTTATAATTCGAATAACGGAGTCTCTACTTTCACAAATACTTCAACCATTTCAACAGGAACAATAAACCAATTTGATTGGAGTTTTGGAGATAATTTAACCTCACAAATAGAAAATCCAAATCATGTTTATGCTTCAACAGGAACTTATACTGTAAAATTAATCGTAACATCAATAATTGGATGTTCAGATACAACTACAAATTCAATTATAATTACACCTAGCACGAACAACTTGGAAGAATTGGGTTCTATTTCAAATGTTTCTATTTATCCTAATCCAACTTCAGATAATATAGCAATTGAAGTAAAAGAAAAATCTGATTTAAACTTATTTGATTTAGCTGGAAATCAAATTTCAGAAACTATCAAAGTAGAGCAAAATAGCAAGCATTCATTAAATTTGAGTAATTTATCTTCAGGAATATATATTTTAAAAGTACAAAATGAAAAAAATTCAAAGCTTTATAAAATAGAAGTAATAAAATAATCAACTAAAATAACCACCTAATTCAATTCTTTTTTAAAGAATACAAATCCAACCTTCTATCTTTTAAGTTCTTTACACTACCATGAACATGAAGCTCTTGCAGAAGATCTAAATCGACATCACAAATTAAAATCATCTCGGTATTAGGTGTAGCTTCAGCCTTCACTCCGTTTGTAGGGAAAGCAAAATCACAAGGTGTAAAAACTGCAGATTGAGCAAATTGGATATCCATATTACTCACTTTTGGCAAATTACCTACACAACCAGCACTGGCAACATAGCATTCATTTTCAATTGCTCTAGCTTGTGCGCAACGTTTTACACGATGAAATCCATTTTGAGTATCTGTTAAAAAAGGTACAAATAAGATTTTCATACCTTCATCTGCTAATAATCTACTTAACTCTGGGAATTCTGAATCGTAACAAATCAAAATTCCTATTTTACCACAATCTGTATCAAAGGTTTGTAAATGATTTCCACCTATCATCCCCCAAGAGTTGGCTTCACTAGGAGTAATGTGAAGTTTTCTAAATTGCTCATTAGTACCATCCCTCCTACATAAATAACCTACATTGTATAAAGATTTATTTTCAAT
>CALPVI020000213.1 GCA_943326975.2 Actinomyces viscosus
GGAACTTTTAGAACATTAAACGAAAGTTGGAGGGCAGAAGCACTTGAATTAATTGAGCAACAAATTAAGATGATAGCTGTCTCTTTAGGAGGAAAGGCAACTGTTAGAATTAGTAAAGGTTATCCCTATTTAGAAAATAATCCTGAAATTACTAGAGCATTAAAAACAAAGGCTATAGAATTATTCGGGAAAGAACAAGTTGAAGACTTGCCAATACGAATGACATCTGAAGATTTTGCTTTTTATTCTCAACAAAAACCAGTTTGTTTTTTGAGATTGGGTGTCAGAAATGAAGAGAAAGGAATTATTTATGGTGTTCATCATCCTAAGTTTGATATTGATCCTGCTTCATTATTAGTAGGTATGCGTGTAATTTCAATGGCAGTCATTTAATATGAAACTACTATTTTTGTTTGCTTTAATAGTATTATCTAATTTGTTTTCATGTAATAAAGACGTGAAAGTGATGAAGCGTATAAAGGGTAATTGGGAAATTGTTAAATATTCTCAAACCGATGCGAATAGTTTCACTAAACCAATTTTTGCAAAAGGCTATTTTAAATTTAATTCAATAGCAAATAATAAAGCCATCGGTGAATATGAGTATAAATATCTTTTTGGAGATAGTCTAAATAAAAGTGTTAATTCTAATGGAAGTTATCTATCTAATTATAAAGACGAAGCATTGTATTTACAACCAAATATAAATCAAAGTATGAAACAAAAATTTCATATTGATATTCTGACGACTTCTGATGCGATTTTAGAATACAATGATTTGGAATTTATTCATCGATTTGTTCTAAAAAAAACAAATTAAATCAATCAAGAATATATTGATGCAAAACTGTTAAAGTCGTTTTTTCTAATTTAATTTTTCGATGATTTATTCCATTTTTAAGAAAGTTCAAAGTGTACCTGTCAGCATCTTTACTTAAAGGATTTGTATTGTTAATATTGATATACTTTTGAGTAGAATTGATGTAAGAACGTATTAAAAATGTATTACCTAATTTAATTTGAATTCTAATTAATAGTAAACGAGAAAAAATAGAGAAAAAGTAGTTATTACAATAAATTAATTGATTTAATAAAGGGATTGCTTTTTTGAAATCTTGATTCATAGATATTTCAAGAGCTCTTAAAAAATCAATGTAAATTGTTTCATTTCCTCGATAATAAATCTCATTTTGATTGAGCTCTTCTTTAGTAATTTCATTTGATAAAATTGAGATTAGTAATTTATAGAATAATATGTTTTTATACATTGATGAAGATGCTGCTGTTAACTCTAAAATTTCTTCAATTGTTTCTTTTAAAATGGGAAGCGATTTACCTCTAAAGAATAGCATTCTAACTTCTAAAAAAAGCAAGTTTTGTTTTACCTCGATAGATCTTGATGTATCTGTTTTAAGAGTTTTAAGTAAACTTTTAGCTTGATCAAAGTACTGATTGAAAAGCGCTTCTTCATAATGAAGTTTAGCTAATGAAGTAAGTAGGGAAATTTTATTAGCTGTATCATTTTCAGCAATTATTCTTTGATGAATTAAATATATTAATTCATCTTTTCTTTCTTTTACAATTTTCGTGTTTTCTATATAAACATTTGTGATAGATTGGAAATAATCAGCTGATTTTTCATTATTTGTTTTTGATAAAGTTTCAGTGAATAACTGATTTAAATTTAATTTATCTTCTAAATCTTTGTCGGAATTAGCGAATAGGTATGTGTTTAATTTCCCTTCTAGACTCTCTAATTCTATTAATTTATTATTGTTTTTAATTGCATGGTTGTAAGCATTTTGAAAATAAATCGATGGCAATTGTGAGTTGCTAGAAGTTGAAAGTGCTTTTGCTACAATTAATTGTTTTGAATCACTATTCTCATTGATATAACTAATGATTAAACAATTTTCGATTTCAGTTGTAAAAAAATGATTTAATCTTCTGATTTTTAATTGAATTTCCTTTTCATTACAATTTTCCCACATTGTCTTTACTGTCTTGGAAATATGATCATTAATTTCAATTTCAGAATTGTTTCGAATTAATAAAACGGATTTAAAAATAGTGTATCTTTTATCATTACTCATAGAGCATTGATGCAATAAAATTTTCAAATGTTTAACGGTCAATTCATTTAAAAGTAGATGTAGCTTTTTCCCTATCATAACTTAATTTTTTAATTCCTGAATTCGAATACTTTCTTTATGAATTATATTCATTTGTTCTTTAATGAATTCTGAATCTAGATCTAGTTGTTTTCCAATTTCAATACGATCATTTAATAATTTTTCCCATCGATTTTTTTGATATATACTTATATTATTAGTTTTTTTAAGTTCACCAATTTCTCCCACAATCTTTAATCTCTTTGCTATTAATTTTAACAATTCATTATCCAATGTATCAATATCAATTCTTAATTGATTAATAACTTCTTGATATTTCATTTTTAATTATAATTAATTAAATCTTCTCCTTTGTAAATGCCTAATATCTTTTTCAATTGAATTAATTCATTGATTTCTTTCATTGAATTATCTAATTGTATTCTATCATTAAATGTTAAATCAAGATGAAATGAAAAGATATCTGTATGATTATTTGATGGTAAACTTTGAATTTTTAATAGATTAATAGAATTATGTTTGAAGATGGATAGTACGTCACTTAATACACCTATTTGATTTTTTAATTGAATGATTATTGACGCTTTATTTGCATTTTGAATGACTTCTCTTCCTTTGCTTAAAATATAAAATCTTGTGTAATTCAATTTTTCGTCACTAATATTTTCTCCTATTTTAGTTAAATTATATTCTTTTCCTATTTGAGGTCCTGCTATTACCCCTAAATGTTTGTTTTTCTCATTCGATACAATTTTTGCAGATGTTGCAGTGTCTCGGTATTCTTTTGCGTTTATTTGTTTTTGTTCACTCAAAAAGTTTTGACATTGAGCCAGTGCCATAGGATGAGAAATTATTTCCTTTATTTCATTTAGTTGAGTATCAGGGTAAGCAAATAAATAAAGTTCAATGGGAAGGTAGATTTCACCAATTATGTTTAAATCATATTCTTCTATCAATTGATAGTTTAGTAGGATACTCCCAGCAATTTTATTTTCAATAGCGATGATACCGTAATCAACTTGGTTTTCACTAATTTGTTTACAAACATCTTTGAAAGAATTACATTCTACTAATGTTATATCATTTCCAAAATGTTTTTTGGCAGCCAAATCATGGAATGATGAAAGTGAGCCTTGAATTGCAATTGTGTGATTTCTCATTTTTTGTATAGTTTATTTAATAAAAAAGCCTTCCCGAAGAGGAAGGCTACTGTTTAAAAAGCAATATTGTCCTCTTTCAATGAAATTGAAAAAAGCTAAAAAAATTATATTTGTTAATTGTTGTTTTCATAATCTGGTACAAATCTATTGATATGATTTTGTTAATACAAATAATTTTTAAAATTAGTTATTTTTAAAATTATATAAATTTAAATTTAACTATTAGTTTTTCAATAATTTAAAATATTTTTTTTGATTTATCAATAGGACAAATGTTTGATTTAGATTATTTAATCTTCGTTAAAAAACCTGTTTTTTCAAATGGAGTACCATCCTTAATTAATCCATTTATTTTGAAAAAATAAACACCATCTGTACATTCCTCTTTATTTTGATTAAAACCGTTCCAAATTAATGTACCTGTTACATTTTTTTTAGAGTAAACAGCGCTTCCCCATCTGTCTAGTATTAATACATCATATGATTTAAATATGTCTATAGGAAATTCAAAATTGTCATTTACCCCATCTCCATTAGGAGTAAAAACGTTCGGAGTTTCAACATCACCAGTAATGTGTATGATAGAAGTATATTTATCTGTACAATTATTCCCATCCGTAATTATCAAATTAACAGTATAATAACCCGGTAATGGATAAGTAAATTGTGTGTTTGAATTGTTGAAGTTTATTAAACTACTATTGTTTTCATCACCAAATTCCCATTTCCAAGTTGAAATTGGTAAAGTAGCACTTGAATTATCTTGAAAATTAATTTGTGTCCCAAATGATGCAGTATTTGGGAAAGCTTTAAAGTTTGCATTTAAATTGTTTTTGTAGACAGTAATCGTGTCTTTATATAGGACTTCACAATTGTTGTTGTCAAAAATATGTAGTATTGGATAATATGTTCCATTTTGATTATATATGTGATTTGCAGGTAGTTTATTAGATGTCTTTCCATCTCCGAAATCCCAATACAAATGATGAATGTCTGACGTTACTAAAGTGTCAAAATACAATACTGAATTACATGGATCTCCAGAGTCAATAATATTAGTTTCTGTTTTTGGTCCTGAAATAGTAAGGTAATCGTAGAAATGAATTGTGTCTGAACAATTATAATTATCTACTATATACATTGATAATGAATATTTTCCGGAAAATACATATGTATTATTCGGGTTTTTCA
>CALPVI020000214.1 GCA_943326975.2 Actinomyces viscosus
CATTGCTTTGTAGAAACTTGCAACGATAGCTTTTACATCTTGAGAAGAAGTCTCAGCAGTTGGTAATTTTTCTAATTTATCAATTGCTTCTGACAAACGAGTAAATCCTTTTTCTGCTGCGTTTAATGAATCCGAAGTGAAATCCAATGTACTTCTGTAATGAGCTTGCATCATTGAAAAACGAATCACATTAGGCGCATACGGTTTGTCAAAAACAGCTGTTGTTCCTTCTACAATTTCCTTCGGTAAAAAGTAATTTCCTAGAGATTTACTCATTTTTTGACCGTTCACATTCAACATGTTGGCATGCATCCAATATTTCGCTGGATTACAACCCAATGAACCACAGTTTTGAGCAATCTCGTCTTCGTGATGCGGAAATTTTAAATCCAAACCACCACCGTGAATGTCAAATTGTGAACCTAAATATTTTGTACTCATTGCAGTACATTCGATGTGCCAACCTGGATTTCCATTCCCCCAAGGAGAACGCCAAATTTGCATATCATCTGGATTTGCTTTTTTCCATAAAGCGAAATCGGCAAAGAAACGTTTTTCATCTTGTGCATTCAAGGTTCTTGTTTCTTCCGCTAATTCATCTACTTTACGTCCACTTAAAATACCGTATTCAAATTTTTCGCTGTAAGCTCTCACGTCAAAATAAACAGAACCGTTTACAACATAGGCAAAACCATTTTCAATAATTTGTTCAATAATTTCGATTTGTTCTTGAATATGTCCTGTTGCTGTTGGCTCAATATTAGGAGGCAACATATTGTAAATACGTTGTAATTCTTGGAAATTAACGTTGTATTTGTAAACGATTTCTAATGATTGCACTTGTTCCAAACGAGCCACTTTTCCGATGCTATCAACATCATCTCCTGCACTGTTTGTAATGTGACCTGCATCTGTGATATTACGCACATATTTTACTTGATACCCTAATTTCAAAAGGTAACGGTAAATCATATCAAAATTGATAAACGTACGCATGTTTCCCATATGCGGTTCACTGTATAACGTCGGTCCACAAACATACATTCCAACTCTATTTTCGTGTATCGGTTCAAATTTTTCTTTTTGACCTGTTAAACTGTTGTAAATGAAAAGTTCGTTTGTAATTGTGCTCATAACGTTATCCTGTGATTTTTCACGAAATTAATGAAAAGTTTTATTATAAAAATAACCGTTCAGTAGGAACTGAAACAAATTCCAGAAGAATGGTGTTTTCTTGTTTACGAATTGAATTTGAAAATCTATTTACTTGTTTTTTTGGGTAAGTTTTTCAAAAAAGTAAAAATTCGTTTTCTAAAAAGAATCAATATTAAAATGTACGGTAAAAACATCAAGTACAAAATTCCAATATTGATGTTGCTTCCAAAAGAATCTTCTTCTAATTCAGTTGCTTGTTCCGAAAGTAATCGACATTGTGAACATCCTTGTCCAAAAGCAAAATCTATCAGTAACAAAAAGCAAACTAATAGTATAATTTGTGTTCCTTTTTTCATTTTCTCTTCTTTGTTTTTTGCTTTGAAATATGCACTCGATTTCAAGACAAAAATATTCAACAATTTTATCTCTCAAATTTAATGATTTATAAGGAAATAAAACAAAGTTGATTATAAATATTCTGCATGCTTAATTTTTACATATTTTTGAGCGTATAAATAATTCTATGCGTTTACTTCTTCGTCTTTTATTGTTGCTGTTATTGATAAGTTGTGGAAATAAAAGAAAAAATGCTGTCCAAGATTTTATAGCCAACTTACCTTCTGATACTTTATTGACAATCAAAACTTATGATGGGTGGAATCAAGTAGTTCATCCAGATGTTTTATGGGATGGGAAAAAACTAATTATGGGCATTACACCCTACCCTTTTTACTGGGACTCTTTAGAAAATCCCTGTTTATATACGAGTAAGGATGGGCTGCAATTCAACGATTTTTTGCCTACTAAAAATCCTTTAGTCCCTGCTCCCAAAATTGATCACAATTGCGATCCAGATATTTTATTTGACAAAGACAGTAATTTACTTTTATATTATTTAGAAACGCTTCGACCATTTGGAAACAATGTTGTCTTATTAAAGCAAGATAAATCAACGAGAAAATTTAGTAGAAAAGTAGTGCTTTCCTATAATTTGAAAAAGAAAGAACATCTGATTTTATCACCAGCAATTATTCAAAATGTAACTTCAAAAAAGTATTTCATCTTTTTTGTAGACAATGATGAGAAAACAAATCGCATCAAACAAATTACCTCATCTACAACTAATTATTTCAAAAAAAAGAAAACAGTTTCTGCCAAAATACAATTCCCGAAAAATTATTCTCCTTGGCATTTAGATGCAATTAAAGGTGAAAATGGTAAATACTATTTACTTACAAATGGCTTTTATGGAAAGCAAGAACAAGACAATTATTCTTTGTTTTTAGCGGAAAGTGATGATTTAATTCATTGGAAAAATAATCGTGAAATTTTTACTAAAAAAGACATTCCTGATACTACCGCTGCTTATGTTTATCGTTCTTCGGCTATCATTACAAATGAAACCATTGGTCTTTGGTATTCCTATGCAACGAATGAAAGAAAATGGAAATTGGGTTTTAAAAAATTAATTTCAAACAAAATCAACTAACTTTGTTCTCATTCTCTTTAAAAAGAAATCATACAGATGAAAAACGTTTTTTTATATAGCATTGCTCTTACTTTCGGACTTCTAATGAGTTGCGGAGGTAAATCTGGAACTAAAATAGAAACAACCGATTTAGATAGTTTAGTAAAAATGTATCCTGATAGTATGCCTATTTTAATCAAACATGGGCAAAAAATGATTAAAGAGATGGACTTCTCAAAAGCAATCGCTGATGCAGCAAAAGCGTATCACAAAGACAGTAACAATATTGAAGCAAGAATGTTGTATGCGGATGTGCTTAATAATCGTCCTACTCGAACGTTTACAGATGTACTCAATGCGCAAAGACATTTCAAGGTAATCATTAAAAAAGAACCGAAAAACACAAAAGCATTAGTAGGTTTAGCTACCACTTATTCACAACAACAAGATTTCGAAAAAGCATTTCAATACATTAACACTGCGCTTAAAGTAAATCCTAGATACAGAGATGCATACGTCTTAAAAGGAACTATCTACTTGCAACTTGGTAATCCTAAATTGGCGAAATCGTCGTATGAAACGGCTGTTCAACAAGACCCTAAATTCTTTGAAGCTTATCTAATGTTGGGTTCTTTGTACGAAACGGATAACGATCCTATTTGCTTGGAATATTATACAACTGCGGCTAAAATCGAACCAAATAATCCTGACGTTTTGTACTCATTAGCATATGCGAGTCAAAAATTTGACAAAGTAAATCAGGCAAAAAGATTGTATAAAAAAATGATTCAATTGGATAGTACATACCACGAAGCATTGTTTCAATTGGGATACATCAAACAATATATCGAAAACCAACGAGATAGTGCAGAATACTACTATAGAAGTGCCATTGAAACAAATCCTCAATTTGTTGAAGCTTACCATAATTTAGGTTTGTGTTTAGAAGCAGATGGTGAAAAATCATTGGCTTTAAAATCATTTGCAAAAGCATTAAAATACAATCCGAATTTTGAACTTTCTAGAACAGAAGCAACTCGAATTAACAAAAATTTCGATCCTTACAAAGAAAGATAAACATGAGATTTCACCCAAAATATGTTCAAATTATTGGTGATGCTGTAATTCCTGTTTTAGGGTTTTTATGGTGGAATTGGAATGTGTATTTTATCATTTTGTTTTACTTCTTAGACATTTTAGTCAAAGAAGTGGTGCTTCATTTTAAATCCAAAAAAATCAATTCTTTTGGAAAAGAAAATCATCAAACTGAGCAAACAATTGATTGGATTAAATTGGGAGGAATTAGCTTGGTTTTAATTGGCATTACCGTATTTATCGTTCAGAAAATAATGCCTTTCATTCTTCCTGCCTTTAATGCAATAGATGAATTATCAAAATTCTGGAATTACAAAGATATGGGAATTGAACAAGGTTATATTTTAGTTCCATTAGTTATTTTAATGGGATACCTGCAATATAAAAATGAATTTATTCTGCCTAAAATTTACGAAAAGATTACCATTTCACATCTTTGGAAAAAACACTTGAAAGCATATATCGTTTTATTAGCTTTTACAGCTTTTACTTTTGGTTTAGTCCAATTTATATCCATTTCTGAAGGAATTCTTGTAATTGGAATTATCACATTGTCAAGCGCTTATCAATGGTATGAATTAAAAAGAAGCAATTAACTTAATTTATAACTTTACTCCTTCCTATCTAATTGTTTATTGTTAAATTTAAGCTTCAAAATTAACAACGATAAAACAATGATAAATTTCGATTTTAAAAATCCAACCAAACTAATTTTCGGAGAAAACACAATTGCTAAAATTGGTGAAGAAATTCCAAAAGATGC
>CALPVI020000215.1 GCA_943326975.2 Actinomyces viscosus
GTCTTTTAGTTAACGTCGTAACTACAGAACAAATCTTCAATGAATTTAGCTCAGGAATGTTAGATCCTACAGCAATAAAGAGATTTGCAAAAATGTTTTACGACAGAAGCCTAATATTTAATTCTACCTACCCTAAATATCTTCTATTATTCGGTGATGGTACTTACGATCCAAAAAACAGAGTTGAAAACAATAATAATTATATTCCAACTTATCAATCTTTATATTCTGAAGATCATATTTCAGCGCTAGTATCAGATGATTATTATGGTTTATTGGACGATAATGAATCTTTTGATGACATTGATTTATTAGATATTGGCGTTGGTCGACTTTTAGTATCTGATATTCAGATGGCTAAACAACAAGTTGATAAAATTGAGCATTACATGAAAAATGGCTCATCATTATTTAACAATACAGATTGCTGCGGAACAACTTCATCATCAACTTTTGGTGACTGGAGAACTAATTATGTCTTAATTGCTGATGATGAGCAAAATGGAGCTTTTGTTTCAACTGATGCTGAACCTAATTATTCTTTTGTAAGAATAAATCATCCTGAACTAAACTGTGATAAAATTTATTTAGATGCATACAATCAAATTTCGACAGCTGGAGGACAAAGATATCCAGATGTATTTAATGCAATTAACGAGAAAATAAATTCAGGTGCTCTTGTAATTAATTACATTGGTCACGGTGGAGAAGTTGGTGTTGCTGAAGAAAGAGTAATTACGGTTCCTCAAATACAAAGTTGGAACAACATTAATAAATTAAATTTATTTGTATCTGCAACTTGTGAATTCACCAAATACGATGACCCTAGTCGAGTATCTGCTGGAGAATGGGCTTCAATTAATCCAACAGGGGCTTCAATCGCATTAATGACAACAACAAGAGCAATTTACATATCGATAAATACGGATATATTACAAAATTTTTACAAAACTGTTTTTGAAAGAGATTCGAATTTTGAACCTCTTACTTTTGGAGAAATAATTAAACGAACGAAAAACCTAGCATATGCCTCAGAAAACAAAAGATGCTTTAGTTTAATTGGTGATCCAGCTCTAAAAATTGCATTACCAAAATTAAAAATAATAACCGATAGTATTAATTCAAAATCTCCGAATAATTCAGTTGACACACTTAAAGCACTAAGTAAAGTTACGATAAAGGGTCATATTGAAGATTTCTACAACAACTCATTATCTAATTTCAATGGCATCCTAACTCCTACAATTTATGACAAGCTTAAAACAATTGAAACACTTGGTCAAGATGTAGAGTCTCCAGTTATTGATTTTGAAATTCAAAAAAATGCTTTATTCAAAGGTAAAACGAGTATTATAAACGGCAAGTTTGAATTCTCATTTATTGTCCCAAAAGATATTAATTTCTCTTATGGAAATGGTAAAATAAGCTACTATGCAGATAATGGTAATACGCTTAAAACGAATGACGCAATTGGACAAGAATCAAGATTTATATTAGGTGGAATAAATTCAAATGGAGTAATCGACAACATTCCTCCAACAGTAAAATTATATATTAATGATGATAAATTTGTTGATGGCGGTATTACCAACCAAACTCCAACTCTCATTGCAAAAGTAGAAGATGAAAATGGAATAAATACAGTAGGAAATGGAATTGGTCACGACATAACAGCAATCATTGATGGGGAAACCGCAAAACCATTTATCCTAAATAATTATTATAGTGCAAATCTAGATTCTTATCAAAAAGGAGAAATTAAATTTACTTTCCCTGACTTAGAAATTGGAAATCACACCTTATCATTCAAAATTTGGGATGTAAATGCTAATTCTGCTGAGACTAGTATTAATTTTACAGTTCAAGAAAAAGAGGAGATAGCTATTTCACATGTTCTAAATTATCCGAATCCATTTACCTCAAAAACGGATTTTTATTTCGAACACAATCAAATATGTAATGAATTGGACGCAATGATTCAAATTTTCACAATATCTGGAAAATTAATAAAAACAATTCGCCAAAATGTAAACACAATTGGATTTAGATCAAATGGAATTACATGGGATGGAAAAGATGAGTTTGGTGATGATTTAGCAAAAGGAGTTTATATTTACAAACTGACTGTGAAAAATGTTACAGGTCAAACTGCAGAAAAACTAGAAAAATTAGTATTATTAAAATAGTTATACAATAAAATTTCTCTTTTTACGTATATTTGGAAACGCATTATGACATTTAGAATGAAAAACATCTATATACTTATCGCATTAATTTCACTTTCAAGAGAAACTTTATTTTCTCAGGCTTCTGAAAAAGACTTACAACTAAACACAATAACAACAGCATTACCTTTTATGTCAATAACTCCAGATTCAAGAGCTGGGGGAATGGGAGAGGCTGGCACTAGCATAAGTGCAACTTGTAATTCTATCTATTGGAACACTTCTTCTTTAGTATTCGCAAAAGAGAACTCAGAAATTGGAATTTCATACACACCATGGCTAAGACAATTAACCAATGATATGAGTATCTCTTATTTGTCGGGATATAAAAAAATATCTGATAAACAAGCATTTGGTGCGTCACTTCGCTTTTTTAGTTTAGGAGATATTACTTTTACTGATAACACAGGGAAAGTAACGAGAAACGACAAACCAAGTGAATGGGAAATAACAGGTGGTTATGCGTTAAAATTAAGTCCGAAACTAAGTCTTGGTCTAAATGGTAAATTCGCATACTCAAACTTGACAGGTGGATTAGTAGTTGGAAATGTTAATACTAAAGCTGCAATAGCAGGAGCTACAGATATTTCGTTTACTTACTTTAATGATGATGCAAAAATTGGATCTACAAATGGCACTTATACTTTTGCGACAACAATAAATAATATTGGAAATAAAGTAAACTACTCAACTGGTTCTACTCAAAGAGACTTCATTCCAATGAATCTTAAATTAGCAAATTCATTTAAAGCAGATATTGACAAGTATAATAATATTGCAATAGCTTTAGAATTTCAAAAATTATTAGTGCCTACTCCACCAATTTATGAATTAGTTACAAATGGATCAACTAGCGATTATCAAATGATTGCAGGTAGAAATAACAATGTTGGTATCATTTCAGGAATTATGCAATCATTTTATGATGCACCGGGTAAAATTGCAACGGATGCAAATGGTAATTATCTAAAAAATTCGGATGGTTCATATCAAATTGTAAAGAATTCAAAGTTAAGAGAAGAATTAACTGAAATAAATATTGCAACTGGATTAGAGTATTGGTACAATAATATTTTTGCTTTAAGAGGAGGATTCTTTTACGAAAGTAAAAACAAAGGAGGAAGAAGATATGCAAATATTGGTATTGGATTAAAATACAATAAGTTTGGGATAGATCTTTCCTATTTATTAGCAGTTAACGGAAAAAGTAGTCCGTTAGCGAATACATTAAGATTTTCTTTAAGAATGTCTTTTGGAAATGATAAAAAAGTAACTGAACAAGCTCCTCAATAATGAACATTAGAATTGGTTTTGGTGTAGACGTACACAGGTTGGAAAAAGGGTATGATTTATTTATTGGTGGAAAACAAATTTCTTCTGATTTTGGAGCTGTAGGGCATTCTGATGCAGATGTATTAATCCATGCAATTTGCGATGCTCTTTTAGGTGCAGCTAACCTAAGAGATATCGGTTACCATTTCTCAGATAAAGACTCTAAATACAAAGGGATTGACAGTAAAATTCTTTTGAAAGAAGTAGTTAGACTTGTATCTGACAAAAATTATTCAATCGTTAACATCGATTGCACAGTAATACTTGAAACGCCTAAAGTAAATCCTCACATTCCAGATATGCAAAAAATATTGGCTCCTATTTTAAAGATAGAAGAAGATGCAATATCTCTAAAAGCTTCAACACACGAAAAAGTAGATTCTTTTGGAGAAGGAAGAGCGATTAAAGCCTATGCTGTTTGTTTACTAAATAAGAGTTGATTTATTAAAATAAATAATCAGAAGTTTTTTTCCATCAAATAATGTTGTAAAATATCGAAAAGCTTATAAGATTCTCCTATTAATTTGTAGTCTAACTTTTTGTAAAATTCAACAGCATAATCTCTCGCATGGAGAATCAATTTAGAATATCCTTCTTTTCTCCCCTCCGCCTCTACCGCAAACATTATCAATTTTCCATATCCTTTCCCTTGCATTTCAGAAGAAACTGCAACAAAACGAACCTGACAAGTGTTTTTGTCCATAGGATCTAAACGTGCAATGGCTCTTATCACATCGTTATCAAATAAAGCAAAATGTATACCTATAGCATCACCCTCATTTCGTTCACTACCTATGGGTTTTCCAAGTGGTTTTCTAAGAACTTCATATCTTAAATCATAATATGCTTCCCACTCTTTTTCTGTTTTAGGAGCTCTTATTTCCATTTGAAGGCTATTGTTGATAATCTTTTAGTA
>CALPVI020000216.1 GCA_943326975.2 Actinomyces viscosus
AAATAAATCTTTCGGAAAGAATCAAGTTTTAAATGATGTCACAACTCGTTTTGAGACAGGAAAAGTAAACATGATAATCGGTCAATCCGGTCAAGGAAAGTCAGTTCTAGCTAAATGTATTGTTGGTTTACACGAAGTTGATAATGGAAGTGTTTTATACGATGGTCGAAATTTTTCAGAAATGGAAAATATTGATCGTAGAGAAATACGTAAGGAAATTGGAATGCTATTTCAAGGTTCTGCATTATTTGATTCAATGACTGTTGAACAAAACATCATGTTTCCATTGACCATGTTTACAAAAATGACGAAAAAGGAGATGCAAATTCGTGCAGATTTTTGTCTAGAACGCGTCAATCTAACTGGTAAAAACAAACTTTTACCTGCTGAATGTAGTGGTGGTATGCAAAAACGTATAGCAATTGCAAGGGCTATTTCTATGAAACCTAAATATTTGTTTTGCGATGAACCGAACTCAGGATTAGATCCTATGACATCAATTGTTATTGATAATCTAATTAGAGAAATCACATATGAATTTAATATAACTACTGTTGTAATTTCTCACGATATGAATTCCGTTATAGAAATAGGTGATAATATTATTTTTATTTATAAAGGTCAAAATTGGTGGAATGGTGATAAAAAATCAATCATCCAAACAGATAATCCAGAAATTATTAATTTTGTCTATGCCTCTGAATTCATGAAAGATATAAAAGCATCCATGCAAACAAAATTTTAATTAAAAATATGCGACATATCCAAAATGGATTTTTCCATTTTTTAGTAAAATTGGATTATTAAATTGCTTTCCTTGTGCATAAGAAATAGAGAAAATCCCTAAAGTTGTCCCAAAAGAAAATCCCGCTCCAAATCCAAAAGGTGAATCCTTGTAATACTTTATCGCATTATTTTCATACCAACTTTGATCACAAAATACTACGAAACGAGAATTCTGATCAACTAAAAATCGATACTCAATACCAATCACACTTTTAGTCGTTGCAAACAACTCATCTTCATTAAAACCTCTTTGCTGATTTAAACCACCAAATCGAAACACTTCATTTTGATAAATTGATGGAGCAAAATAACTAGACGTTTGATTACTTAATCTCACTACGTGTCTTTTATAAATAGGAAAAAACCACTCAAGCATAAAATCAAATTTATACGTTGTCAGTTTTTCAATTTCAGAAGAATCAGTTTCTCTTGACCTTCTGTTACCAATTAAAATTTCAGCATTAATGACAATACCTTTTGATGGATTAGGTAAATAATCTATTTGCCTTCTTAATAATGCCAAACCATAAGAGATTGAATTAACAGTATTCAAATTTGAAAATTGAGGATTATTTTTTCCTCCAGACAAAATGTTCGAAGCATCTTTTTGGATGAAAAATTTAAAATAATTCCCACCCTTTAAAAAATATTGAACACCAAAATTCATTTTTAATTCTAAATATGTAGTGTCTCTTTTATATAAATCAAAAAGAGCATCTACACCAAAAGGTGACTTAAAAATAAAAGGATAATTTAAATGTGATTTTAAAGATTGTGTTTGAGTTTGCAAACTTTTCCAATTCAATTCAAACAATTCCCCCCTCTTTACTACATTCATTAATTTCAAAGACAAATCTCCTGTAAGTGATACTTTACCTGTCAAAGGATTCGGTTGTAAACCAATTGCACCATTCGCAGAACTAACATGATTAGACTTTACATAAATATAGAGTTCTGCACCATCTTTCGTAAATAAAACTTCATGCTGTTTTGTCTCTTTAATATAGTTAATCTGTTTTAATCTTTTTGAGATTAATCTTAATTCGTCTTGTGAATATACATCCCCTTCTTTGATCCTAATTATATTTAGTAATGCTCTTTTAGAAACAGCACTATCTCCCTTAATGTGAATTGTTTTCCATACATACATCTGATTTCTTTGCACTCTAATTTTTGCACTTAAATTTACACCTTCAAAACACAGAGAATCTAATTTTACAGAAGAAAAAGGATAACCATCATTTTCTAGAGTTAATTGCATTTTCTTTAAAATCGATGCTATTTGATGAGTAGAAAAAGGAATACCTGAGTAAAATTTTTCAGAATATTTTAATTTATTTTTAAAGTAAAGCAATTCATTTTTATCTAAATTCAAATTGGTTTCACCAAATTTTTGACCTAAGTAAAACGAGAATCGTATTTTATTTTCCAAATAAAGGATTGAATCAATTGACGACAAAAGATACCCCTTTTTAATCGCTAAATTTTGCAATTCTGAAATATATTTTTTAGCATCAATACTATCTCTAAATAATACATCTATATGCTTTTTAATTGCCTTGTATTGATCGTTCGCACATTCTAACCTATATTGTTTCTGACCAAATAAATTGGTTATCAAAAACATATAAAATAAGAATAGCAAACACTTCATTAAATTATTATTTTAACATTAAAAATTAATGAATCTAAAAAATTGATGTTAATTTTAACGTAAATCTATGATTTTTATTTTTTTTATTCTACTTTTGTTTTAACAAACAAATTAGAGAGCTTTATATTAATTTTTTTAAACGACAACAAATGAAAAGATTTTTAGTCTTGGCACTTTTGGGATTAGTATTGACAGTTACAATAGCTGCTTGCGGTTCTTCAAAAGGAGGACATTGTGATGCTTACGGAAGTGTAAATCAGACAGAAAATTCTGATTTAGCGTCGAAATAGTATTACATACAAATTATAAAAGGTTGCTATTGCAACCTTTTTTTTTCTTTATTTCTTTCTCAACTCGAAATTTTGACCAAGATAAACTTTTCTAACTTGTTCATCATTAGCCAACTCCTCAGCAGTACCTTGTTTTAAAATGTTACCCTCAAATAATAAATAAGCTCTATTTGTAATCGATAATGTCTCTTGGACGTTATGATCTGTAATCAATATACCAATATTCTTTTTCACTAAATCAGCGACAATACTCTGAATATCTTCAACAGCAATTGGATCGACACCTGCAAAAGGCTCATCTAAAAGCACAAACTTTGGATTTGTAGCTAGAGCTCTGGCTATTTCAGTTCTTCGTTTTTCGCCACCTGATAAAGAATGTCCTAAATTCTTTCTAACATGCGTCAAACTAAATTCTTCTAATAATTGTTCAAGTTTCTCTTTACGATCTATTTTATTCAAATCAGTTAACTCAAGAATAGAAAGAATATTATCTTCTACACTTAATTTACGAAATACAGATACTTCTTGAGGTAAATACCCTAGACCTAATTGAGCTCTTTTATACATTGGGTAATCAGTTATATCTTTATCATCAAGATACACTTTACCTTCATCTGGTTTCACTAAACCAACCATCATATAAAAAGAAGTAGTTTTTCCAGCTCCATTTGGACCTAACAATCCAACAATTTCACCTTGACTAACTTCCACTGAAACACCTTTTACAACTGGCCTTCCTTTATATGTCTTTTTAATATTATCTGTATATAATTTCATCTCAATTAGAAATTAAATGAAAACCTTGCTCTAATCCCAAAAGGGCTAACACCTGGATTTTGATGAGTTACTCTCCAAAACATGTCAACTCTAATTAATTTAAAAATATTTTCAAGACCTATACTGCATTCAGCATAAGGTATTTTACCAAAGTTTTTTGTAAAAGCAGGTAATTCCATTTCTTTTTCATGTCGTGAAGAAATCCCTCCATAAGTGATTCGACCTGAAGAAACTACTCTCATTTTCATCTCCTTAACATATGGTATTGCATCAAAAAACAATCCACCCCAATGATTTTCTAAATATGCTCCTACATATTTATCAGATACAAACTCAAAGAAATTCAACATATTAAATGTAGAAGTAAGTAACCAATACGATTGGTTACCCTCATGGACTTTTAGAAATGGATAAGCAGCAGTACCAAAAACATACCCAGCATTTAAACCATAATTAAAACGCCCAATAATAGGTAGTTTTGTATTATGATCCATTCTAAATTCAATTTTTTGGTAATTATAATTTGCACCCAATAATCCTTTTATACCAAAAATACCCTGCAGAGAAAAAATAGGAAATCTTGATCTCAAAGTAGAGCGATCAAATGCTCCTGCTAAGAATTCCTCATCTTTAGTCCATCTAAATCGTGCTATAAACTCTGATGTAGTAATTTTATTTATTGTATCATATCTACTTATTTCAGAATTATACCTCACATAATTTGCTAATCCTAATGGAATATATTCCTTTCTTTCAAAACCAGCATATAAAACAACATCTTTTTTGACATCTTTTTCAAAATTGACTCCAATTTTCTCAACAAAAGTTAACTTATCCAATGGGCCTGTTCGAAATAATGTACCAAAAGTAGAGCCAACAGAAGATGCTGTAGGTGATTGGCCTATTTGTTCAATATCGTAATTATAATATGCTGTTAGCATCCCTCTTTTTTTGGGAGTTACA
>CALPVI020000217.1 GCA_943326975.2 Actinomyces viscosus
AACGATTTTTCCATTTTGGCCTATAAAGAGGCAATAATACCAAAAGCACCAAGATATAAATCGGATAAATAATAGTTGATAGAGGCAAAACAAACCATGTCTTTATTCGATTAATTTTCTTGAAATAGGGAAAATATACGATCAACTCTAAAGCAATTTTCAAAACTACGAAAACAAAAAATTCAAACCATCGTTGTTGCTCAATTTGAAAAATCAAAACCAATACAAATAAGACATGAATGAATGCAGCTACAAAAGCTAATCCATTACTCAATCTATCCCCAACCTTCTTACCTTTTCCAATCCAACGAAGACGTTGAGAAATAAATTCATGAAATGTGTTCGGAGCATCCGTTGAAACTGAAAAACACAAATCTGAGACTACCTCAATAGAACAATTATTTTTTCGAAAATCGTTTAACAGAAAAACATCATCTCCTGAAGCAATCATTTTATGATCTTGATATGAATCAAATTGTAAAAACTTAGTTTTATTAAAAAGAAGATTTGCTCCACTTGCAATAAATGGCCTTATCAAACCACTTACAGAAACATTCATTGCATTTGATAAAGCAAAATCTAATTCATAGAATCGCTTTGTTAACCCCGTACCTTTCATTACGACTGGAAGCACAAAAAAGTCTGATTTTGATAATTTTTCTAAACTATAAAAATAATCATCATTTAATTCAATATCAGCATCTAAAGTTAAAACATAATTAGTTTTCACAGATTTAACTGCAAAACGAATCGCTTCTTTTTTACCGTTACTATTTTCAGGAAGTTCAAGTAATAAAAAATCATGTTTCAATGCTTTAATTAACTCCTCTCCTCTATCAGTTGAATGATCATTAATAAATAAAAAAGTTACCGGATACTTACTTTGTTGATTGAGACTTCTAATTAACTTAGGTAGATTTTTCACTTCATTTCTGAAAGGAATAATTACAGTAATATCTTCTAAACAAATTAATTCATTTGATTTATTTATTTTTTTAAACTGTTTTTTAAGGCCTATTCTTACAAACAACCCCAACAAAAAGTAAATCGATATGTAAACTGTTTCAAACACGATTCTCTTTTTTACTACAAATAATCAAACTTAAAATCGATGGAAAAGCAAGATTAACAGTCCATAATAGAATAGATGAAATTAACACTTCCAATTCAGGATAGCCTATAGCGGTCAACACTAACAACGCAATTGATTCTCTGATCACCAACTTACCAAACCAAAGAGATGGAATCATTGTAGTCCACAAAAAGATTTGCCAAATCCAAAAAAAAGTTTGCCAATTTAATGCATCAACAAACGAATTAAATATCAACCAAAATTGCAAGGTAAAAACAAAATGACGAACTAAACTAAACAATAAAAAATTCGATCTAAACTTTATTTGTCCATCAATAAACACAACCATTTTTTGGTAAACCTTTAATTTCTGAATTAACGAAATTTTTAAGTATTCAAAGAAAAAATATAAAACCAAAGAAATAAGTGAAATCAACCCTACAATAAGCAATCCCCATTTCCAACTTGCTGTAAATGGTAATTTTTGCAAGAATAAAATTGAAAGAAAACCAAAGAAAATACTTGCGAAAAATTGAGTAAAATTGGACAACAATGTCATCAATACGATTGAAACTCGAAATCGCCTTTGAAAATAATAAATTCTTCCGATAAAATTACCTAACATATTTGGAGTCAACAAACCTGTCATAATACCTGCCATAAAAGATTTAAAAAGAATCTTTCGATCCTCTTTTACACCGATCACACTCAAAGTTAGCTCCCATTTCCTCCACTCGAAATACCAATTAAAATAAACAAGAACGATACCTATGATCAAAAAAAATGGCCTTTTTAAAGTAAACTCCTTCCAATCAGATCCTGTCACTTTTCCTAATTGATCCCAAAGCATCCAAATCAAAACGCCTAATAGAATCATTTTAAGAAAAATGAAAGAATATGATTGTTTTTTTTTAGTTTTAACCAACGAAGTAACAATTATGGTTCAAGATAAAATTATTTTAGGAATTGACCCGGGTACAACCGTACTTGGATATGGATTAATTCATGTGAAAGATAATAAAATCAAATTAATAAACTTCGGAATTATTCAATTAAATAAAATAACTAACCATCCAGATAAATTAAAAAAGATCTTCGATAGACTTACAGCTATAATTAAAGAATATAAACCTGATGAGATGGCAATTGAAGCACCATTCTTTGGGAAAAATGTTCAATCTATGTTAAAATTAGGAAGAGCTCAAGGTGTAGCAATAGCAGCTTCTTTAAGTTTTAATGTTCCTTTTGAGGAATACACTCCAAGAAGAATCAAACAAGCAATTACTGGTAATGGAAACGCTTCTAAAGAACAAGTTGCCGCTATGCTTCAAACATTATTAAGTTTTCCCGAAATGCCTAAATATTTAGATGCTACAGATGGATTAGCAGTTGCTGTTTGCCATCATTTTTCAGGTGGTACTGGTGAACACAATAAAACAAAAGTATCTAATTGGGATTCATTTCTTAAGAAAAATCCAGAAAGAAAAGCTTAATTTATTTTTTCGCTTGTTCTTTTGCTAATTCCCTATTTATCAAATCTAAAGCTTTTGAATAAATCCCTTGCATTCTTTCTTGTCTCGAACCGTAATAATCGATTGAATTTTCAAATGATAAAGTATCTACATTATATTTTTTTAAAATAGCCTCACCATTTTTATTCATGACTTTATAATTCTTGTCAATTTCAGGTGTTTTCATCTGAATATAACTTTCCATAACAGTCAAATCCTTTATAATTAACACCATCTTATCTTCTGGTATTAAATTATCAGGCTCAGGTAAACGCTTAATCTCGGCATTTGCACAACCAATTAATAGGAAAGCTATAAAAAACAGTTTTTTCATTATCTATTAAAAAGAAGTCTTTCACCAAATTGTCCTTCAATGACATTACCATCAGCATAAACTAAATTACCATTTACAAAAGTTTTATCTATTTTATGATGAAAAGTTACGCCTTCAAATGGTGACCAACCACATTGATAAAGTACATTATTTCTGCTAACCGTTTCAGTATGTTTTGGATCAACAATAACTAAATCAGCAAAATATCCTTCACGAATATACCCTCTATCTTCAATTCTAAATAATACTGCTGGCGAATGAGCCATTTTTTCTACTACTTTTTCGATAGAAATTTTACCTTCATTCACTTTTTCCAACATAGCTAATAATGCATGTTGAACCAATGGACCACCAGATGGTGCTTTTGAATATGCTTGAGATTTTTCTTCAATAGTGTGTGGAGCATGATCCGTAGCGATAACATCAATACGATTATCCAATACTGCTTGAAAAATTGCATCTCTATCCGAAGCTTCTTTTACAGCTGGATTCCACTTTATCCAATTCCCTTTTGTTTTATAATCTTCTGAAGAGAACCATAAATGGTGAACACAAGCTTCAGCTGTAATTAATTTATCTTCTAATGGAATCGTATTGTCAAATAAAGACAATTCTTTTTCAGTAGAAATATGTAAAATATGTAACCTTGTATTGTATTTTTTAGCTAATTGAACAGCCATTGAAGAAGAAATATAGCAAGCTTCTGCACTCCTAATTAACGGGTGTGCTTCAACTGGAATATCTTCTCCATAATTCTCTTTATAAATCTTTAAATTATGACGAACAGTTGCTTCATCTTCACAATGCGTAGCTATTAACATTGGAGGAACTTTAGAAAATAAATTAGTTAATGTTTCTTCATTATCAACTAACATATTCCCTGTTGAAGATCCCATGAAAATTTTAACACCACATACATTTCTTCCATTCGTTCTTAAAACTTCATCGATATTATCATTTGAAGCTCCCATGAAAAATGAGTAATTTGCTAAAGAACTTTTCGCAGCAATCTGGTATTTATCTTCTAATAAAATTTGAGTCAGTGTATTAGGAACAGTATTTGGCATCTCCATAAAAGAAGTAATACCTCCAGCTACAGCAGCTCTTGATTCAGAACGAATTGTTGCTTTATGAATTAATCCTGGCTCTCTAAAATGAACTTGATCATCAATACAGCCTGGCAGGACATATTTACCTTCAATATTAATTTGCTCGATTGCCTCCGTATTCTGAATAGACGGTTCTATTTTTTCAATACGATTATTTTTAATTAATATATCTGCAACAAATTGTTTTCCTTCATTAACAATTGTACCTGCTCTTAAAATTACTGACTTACTCATATATTCATTCCTCTCATTTTCCACACTCCAAAAAAGGCTTCTTTGAAGATGCTTGAACTCATTTTTGAAACTCCGTATAAACGATCAACAAAAGTAATCGGAACTTCTTTTGCTTTAAATCCATGTTTCAAAGCTGCATATTTCATACAAATTTGAAAAGCATATCCTTTGAATGTATTTCCATCTAAATTAAT
>CALPVI020000218.1 GCA_943326975.2 Actinomyces viscosus
ATTTAGTTTGATTTTTTCTTCTCCATTTACAATAATGAATTCGTATTGTTTTTTTGTTTTTTGAATAATTAATTGAAAGGGTAGTGCTTCTTTTTCTGTTAATTGAAGTGCTCCTGTCCAATTACCTTCTTTAATTTTAACTGATTTTTGCGAAAATGAGACTAAATGAAAGAGAATTAGAAATATAGAAGTAAGTAATGATTTCATTTTTAACTTTGTTTAATTGAACGAAAGTAATTCTTTTTTAAGAATTTATATGCAACTATTAATCAGATAAAATCGTCTCAATAGAAGTTACTGTGCTATGAATGAATCAACATTAATTACTGAATGTGTAAAAGGAAATGCAAAGGCACAGTTTGCGTTGTTTGATAAATTCTCCAAAAAAATGATGGGTGTTTGTATGCGGTATTTTACAAACATTGAAGAAGCAGAAGATGTATTACAAGAGGGTTTTATTAAGGTTTTTTCTAAATTGAAAGATTTTAATAATTCTGGTTCTTTAGAAGGTTGGATTCGAAAAATCATTGTGAATACTGCTTTGGACCATATACGTAAGAACACGAAATTTGTAAACGATGTACAAATAGAAGCTGTTGAATACCATATTGGAGAAAATGAATTAGGACTAACAAATTTGATGGCTGAAGATTTATTGAAATTGATTCAATCTATGCCAGAGGGTTACAAAGTTGTATTTAATATGTTTGCAATTGAAGGATATACCCATCAAGAAATAGCAGAAACATTAGGTGTAACAGAAAGTACCTCAAAGTCACAATATTTGAGAGCAAAAGCGTATTTAAGAAACAAAATTGAATTAGTAGGAAATGGCAGATAAAGATATTTTTAAAGATATTTTCTCAGAAAAACTGAAAGACATTGAGCTTCCGGTAAGTGATAAAGTATGGAGTGCTGTTTCTCAACAAATTTCAACTGCATCGGTTACAAGTACGGGTATGTCAATCGTTACAAAAGTAATTATAGGATCTACAATTGCTGCTGTAACGGTAATAGGGGGAATTTATTTATCCAATTCAACAGTTAAAAAACCAATAAAAGAAACTACTACAACTGTTGAACAAGAAGAAACACTGAAATCAAATGAAGTAAAACCAACGGATTCAACGGAAACTAAGCAAGATGTAGTTAAATCTTCTATTCTGCCAGTTACACCTTTGGTTAGAGATACATTTATGGTAAGTAGCAATCCGCCATTTATTATAGAAGATGAAAAGTCTAATGAAGCATACATCATTTCTCCGTATGAAAAGAATGTTGCTTCAACTAATCCTTTTGAATATTCAAACAAGGTAAAAGAGAATCTTCCAAACGAAACGAAGGAAATCAAATCTGAAGAAATAAAAATAATTGATAAAACATCACCTGAAAAATTGAGTGAAACGAAATCGATAACTTTACCGAATGTTTTTTCACCCAATAATGATGGTCAAAATGATTATCTGTTTATAAATACGGAAGAAGAATTTTCCGAATTTTCCGTTGTAATTTTAGATAAAAACAACCAAAAAATGTATCAATCGAACGAACCAACCTTTAAATGGGATGGGATGGGAGCAGATGGAAATTTAGTTCCTCAAGGACAATATATTTATTTTATTACTGGAAAATCAAAATCTGGGCAAGTAGTGAATAAATATAGTTCATTATTTATTCAAAGATAATATTATAAAAATCAAACTTATATAAACGAAAAAAGAGATACGATACCGTATCTCTTTTTGAGGTTTCGAGCGGATTCGAACCGCTGTAGACGGTTTTGCAGACCGCTGCCTAGCCGCTCGGCCACAAAACCATTAGACGTTGCAAAATTAATAATTTTTTTTAATTTACAATTAATCTTCAATTATTATTGCAACATTTTGTACATCTCCATTGATTGGAGGACATATTTTAATGATTTTTACACGAAGGTTAGTTACATTAAGTATTTCGTTTTTAATACGATCATAGATACGCTGGCCAACGTGCTCAATCAATTTTGAACGAATAGCCATTTCTTCTGTCACGATTCTATTGATATCGCAGTAATCTACTGTTTTGATTAATTCATCAGTAAGTGCTGCTTCAGAAAAATCAGTAGTTAAGGATATATCTACAGTATAGTGTCCACCAATTTTACCTTCCTCCGGCAAACAACCGTGAAAAGCATATAATTTGATGCCGTTAACTTCTATTGTGTGTTTCATTTTATAGATGCTAGATGCTAGATGCTAGACATTAGTTGCTAGGTTGTTATTATAATCTAGCATCTAATATCTAAAGTCTAGCTTCTATTTATTAATTTTATCAAAACCAATATTCATTCTTTCTACACATTCTTCTTTACCTAAAAATGCACAGATTTCAAACATACTTGGTCCCATTCCTGTTCCAGTGATGATTAAACGGAAATTAGGAAGCACAGCTCCGATACCTAATGATTTTACTTCTAAAAATGCTTTGAATTCAGTTTCAATGTTTTCAGCAGTAAATGCAGTAATTGATTCTAATTTCGTTAACCATTCTTTTAAAATAGCACTTGTATCTTCTTTCCATTTTTTATCAATCGTTTGTTGATCGTATACTGTTGGTTTATGCAATAAGTATGCACCTTCAGTAATGATGTCTTTTAAGAAAGTTGCTCTTTCTTTCATTAGACGACAAACGTTTGTTAAAACTTCTTTATCGTAAGTTTCTGTTAATTCTTGCGATAACATATCTGCTAAAACAGCATCATCAGTTGCTCTTAAATAAGTTTGTTGAAACCATTTTGTTTTTTCAGCATCAAATTTAGCTCCTGCTTTAGAAACTCTTTCTAAACTAAAAGCTTGAACTAATTCGTCCATTGAAAAAATTTCTTGATTGTTTCCTGGATTCCAACCTAACAAAGCAAGCATGTTTACGAATGCTTGAGGGAAATAGCCATTTTCTCTGTAACCAGAATAAACTTCACCTTTAGCAGTTGTCCAATTTGTAGGGAAAACAGGGAAACCTAAACGGTCACCATCTCGTTTAGAAAGTTTACCATTTCCATCAGGTTTTAATAACAATGGTAAGTGCGCAAATTCAGGGCAATCCCAACCAAATGCTTCATACAACATAACGTGTAATGGGGCAGAAGGCAACCATTCTTCACCACGAATAACGTGAGATATTTTCATCAAATGATCATCAACGATATTAGCTAAGTGATAAGTTGGCATTCCATCACTTTTAAACAAAACTTTATCATCTAAGTTGTTTGTGTTTACAACAACCCAACCACGAATGTTATCTTCAAAACGGATATCTCTGTTACGTGGCATTTTCATACGAATTACATATGGTTCACCAGCGTCTAATTTTCTTTTTACTTCATCAGCAGGTAATGTTAATGAGTTTTTCAAAGAAGTTCTTGTAACACTGTTGTATTGCCAACTTGGCATTCCCATTGCTTTTGCTTGCTCTCTTACTTTGTCTAATTCCTCAGCTGTATCGAATGCATAATAAGCAGAATCATTTGCGATTAATTGTTCAGCATAGGGCTTATACATTGCTTTTCTTTCCGACTGAACATATGGACCATATTCACCTCCTAAACCAGGACCTTCCGTTGGCGTAATTCCACACCAATTTAAAGCGTCCATGATGTAATCTTGTGTACCTGGTACAAAACGAGTTTGGTCAGTATCTTCAATACGAATTAAGAAAGTTCCGTTATGTTTTTTGGCAAAAAGATAATTGTATAATGCAGTTCTCACACCACCCATATGTAATGGGCCTGTTGGTGACGGCGCAAAACGAACGCGAACAGGTTTTTCAGACATAAAATAATTTTTTGGCAAAGATAGTTGATTTTTTAGTTTTCAAGCGTTTTTTCGTTTCTTAATTCGGCGTACACTGTGGTGTTTGAATTCGTTTGAAACCACACTTATATTCCCATCTGTTTCCAAAATAACACTATCAACTTCTTCAATAGAATCACTTCCATGTTCACGAATTGCTTGTAACAATTCATCTTCTGTAATGTCATTTTTTTTGCAATTTTCTACTTGTATTTTTCCTTTATAGACTAAAATAACTGGTTCACCTTCAATCAGTTTTTTCACACCCGGGAAAGTGTATTTTAATTTTTTAAAAATGAAATTGATTATAAATAGTACTCCTGCAGCTACAAGTCCTCCACCTAATGAAGTATCTGAACCAACCATCGCATTTTGAACTGCATTACTGATTAACAAAACAAAAATTAAATCTGTTATAGATAACTGTGCCAACTCTGTTTTCCCTAAAAGTCTCAATGCGATTATTATAAAGAGATAAACACAACTTGTACTGATGATAATATGTAAATAATTGTCCATTCTTAAATGATATGAATTTAAAGATAACATAAATAGGAGTGAGATAATTTGTTATTCATATGATTTAACAATAAATATTCACAAGTGGTCACAATTTGTGACTTCA
>CALPVI020000219.1 GCA_943326975.2 Actinomyces viscosus
CAATGCCGAACGTTTAAATGCTTTATCTGAAAATTTAAGTGAGAACGACAAAGAAGTACTTTGTATTCCAAATCAAAGTGGTTTTGAATATATCCCAATTGCTGAAATAGAATATATATAAGCAGACGGCTCATATGTAAATATTTATTGCATCAATAAGCGTTCTAAAACTGTTTCAAAAAACTTAAAATACTTTGAAAGTGCATTATTAGATTTTAGTAATTTCATAAGACCACATCGTTCCTATATTGTAAATAAGGATTTTATTACAAATTATATAAAGTCAGACGGAGGTTTTTTGATTCTTAAATCAGATGTTGAAATTCCCATTGCTCGAGAGAGAAAACAAGCACTCCAAGAAATTCTCAAGTAATATTTTTCGATCATATTACCGTTTACAAATTCAAACCTGCTATTCACAAATAACTAGGCCTTGAATAAGAAGTTAAAATATAATTTCGTGAAAATTTTATTTATGAAAACTTCTTATTCCTTTTTTATAACGCTATTTTTTATTTGTATTTCTATTAATAGTTTGATTTCAAACCAACAATTATTTTCTTAAAGAGTTCAAACGGATATGTTTTAAAGAAAATTCAAATTGAACAAGAGACAACTATTTAAATTAATAAAAAATTAAAAAAAACAATTATGAAAAAACAGCTATTACTTTTATATCTATTCCTAGGAACTATAGCATATGCTCAAAATGTAACAATTCCAGATGCAAATTTTAAAGCCTATTTAATAGGTAATAGTGCAATTAACACTAATTCAGATAGTGAAATTCAAATAAGTGAGGCTTCGGCTTTTACTGGTCAAATAGATTGCGCTGTAAAAGGAATAACAAATTTAACAGGTATAGAAGCATTTACAGCTTTAACTAATTTAAATTGTCAAGTAAATGCTTTGACTTCTTTAAATCTATCAAATAATTTAGCATTAACTTACTTGGATTGTTCTAACAATCAACTTTCAAGTTTAAATATAAGTAACAATACAGCACTTTTAGATTTATTATGTTATGCAAACCCTTTGACAGCAATAAATGTCAATTCAAATACATCTTTAAGACTTCTGGATATTGGTTATACACAAATTTCAACTATCAATCTTTCAAATAATTTACAGCTAGTATCTTTTGGTGGCAGTTATACAAATCTCACCTCATTAGACCTTTCTTCTAACACAAAGCTTTATGATTTAGCTTGTTATGATAGTAAAATCAATTCGATTATTTTTCCAACAAGCACATCGTTTCAATACGTTGAATGTCAAAATAATTTATTAACGAATTTGAATTTAACTACTTTAACAAACTTAAAGTATCTTAAATGTAACTCAAATAATCTAAGTTCTCTTAATTTAAAGAATGGAAATAATTCGGTTATAAACACTATAAACTCAACGAACAATCCTAACTTAACTTGCATACAAGTAGATAATGTAGCGTATTCAACAGCGAATTGGACAACATCCAATTTTCAGTTTAATTCAGGTGTAAGTTTTAGTACTAATTGTTCAGGTGGTTCATCACCAAGTATTAATGTTACTGAAAATTTAACACCTTTTTCTCAATTTTTGGGAACAGCTTCTTCTGAACAATCGTTTTCACTTAGCGGCAGCAATTTAACAAGCAATATTTCGGTAGTTCCACCAGCCAATTACGAAGTGTCAACATCAAGTGGTTCTGGATTTGCGCCAAGTATTCAATTAACACCTATTTCAGGTACCTTATCAAATACTCCTATTTACATAAGATTAAATGCTACAAACCTAGGTTCTTACAATGGAAATATCACTATAACAAGTGGCAGTTTATCAGAATCTATTGCTATTACTGGAAATACATCTAATTCAACAACAAATTTGATTGAGAATAAAATAACTAAAATGTATGTATTTCCTAATCCTTCAAGTGACATTGTAAAAATTCACACAAACCAACCATCAGAAATTAGTTTTTTAGCAATTACAGGTAATTTAATTACTCAATTTTCTGTGAATGGAGAAATGAATTTTGATGTTAGTCAATTTCCTAAAGGAATTTATTTCTTTCAAATCAATAATGAAGAAATAATTAGATTCATTAAAAACTAACTTTTTTACGACTCACAAGTTGAAAACTATATAAATTATTAAGCAAGTTTTTTTAATCTTAGGGCTAGATCGTTCAAATTTCTATAATATTCACTTTGATTTTGGTTGTTAAATAATTGTGTATTTAAATGGATTAATAAAACATCACATTGAAATTTTCGTTTGATATACCATGCCGTATTTTCTTGTGATAAATCTCCATATACTTCATTTGTTTTTATATGATCATTTAGAGAGATGCAAAATTGTTCACAATCACTATAAACGTCTTTCAATTTTTCGAGGTTATTAAAAAGGGGAAAATTATCAAATCCAGATTGACCTTTTGGACCTCCACCATTAAAATGTAACATATCTACAGATTTATGAGCTGCAATAAACAATACGCAAGTTGAATTAGTATCTACTATATCATTTAAATCTTTTATAAACTCAGCAAACGGAGGATTTGCTTTTATGCTCTCTGAATTAATTCCTTCATTAAAGTCTAATTCAGTACCTTCTTTTAATGTTGCTTTTGAATATTTTTCATTTGAAATGTAACTTGCATTTGAAACAAATGCCATTGAACTAGTATAATGTCCAAAAAAGGATTGTATGCCTGAATATAAATTAATAAATACTAAGTTTGAATCTCTTTTAATACAAGTACCATAAGATCTATTTGCAACCCATTTTTCTAAGCCTATTTCCGGATTATCAACCACTTTTGTATTTCTTATTCTATAACCATCTGTACTTGTAATAAAATCAGTTGCTTGTTGTTCTGTTACACCAACTTTATATATTAAGTCATCGATAGTTAGCCATCTTCTAGGTATTTCTGTTAAACCTAGTTCTCTTTTTATTTTGATAACTGGGGCATAATATTCTTTAGTAAATGCAAAATCAATTTTACGTTTTATTTCTGCCAATCTTTTATTCTTTTCAAGTGTTTGAATTTCCTCAATAAATCCAGAAGCAATTATACCAGCTGGAACTGCAAAAATTGCAATGCCAAGTATTCCAACGATAGTCCCTAATAACATACCTAAACTTGTTACGGGGGAGAAGTTACCATAGCCTGCCATTTCTCCTATATATTTGGATAATGACCAAAGAAAAGAATCCCAAACATTTTTGAAATTGTTGGGTTGTACCTTGTGTTCAACTTGAAACATTAAAACCGAAAGTACAAATGTTAAAAGCAAGATAAGTTGCATTGAGATATATAATTCTGTTTTCTTATTTTTAATAGCATTCAGAATTAAATTAAAAGAATTTAAGTAACGAATTAAGCGTACAAGACGAAAAACTCTAAGTACAGTTAATGAAATAAATCCTAAACCTGGATATATCATTTCTATGTAAAATGGTGCAATTGCTAAAAAATCGATGAGTGTGTAAAAAGAAAATAGATATTTTACTCTGCCGTAAAACCCTTTATATTCTTCATTTTCTTCGCTTGCAACATACAATCTTAAAAGAAATTCTATGCTAAATAAAGAGTAAATGAGAGTATCGATGCTACTCATGAAGTCTTGTCCAAAAGTATGTTGCATCTTACTTTTAAAAATAGTTTCAATTGCAGAAAAGACAATTAAAAAAATAATAAAGTAATTTATCGAAGTTGAAAAGCTGTTTTTTCCAATATTATTAACGTCTAAAATTTTACTAATCTTGTTTTTCAATGTATCAACTACCATATATTTTTTTGTTTTACTGAAAATGTATATTTACACAGATAATTATGTTTTTACTCAAAGAAACTATCAAAATTTTAAATTAGATTCTTATTTATTCCGCTAAAAATCGATTAAATACTTTTCACAAAATCTACAAATACTTTCTTATGCAATTCAAGATCCATCGAAGGTGAAAGTGCAACACGTGCGATATAATCTTTATCACCTTCTTTTGTTGTTCCTTGCGTGGAAGTAGCTGGAATTGTCCAATAACAACCTTTTAATTGACCGTAACTTACACAATACTTACTTTCAGTTGGAATTTCTGTAATCATTAAATTGATTAATTTCAAATTCAATTCTCTTTTGTAAGCTTCTTTTTCTTCATGCGTATTTCCTTTTGTTGGAAGATCTAATGAAAAAACAGAAGGTGTAAATCCTTGTTGCGCTAATTCTTCGGATACAAAATTGATTTTAGCTTCGGGCAATGTTTCGCTAATAAAATTCACAAATTCACGTGTGTTTTTATACGCATCTTGAATTCGTTGATTCATTGATGGCAACTGTTTCGCTAAGATTTCTATTTGAAGTGGAGTTGCTTCATTATCACATAATTTTAAGTGAAGTTCGATTTTCTTCATCAAATCTTTTGCTTTTTCG
>CALPVI020000220.1 GCA_943326975.2 Actinomyces viscosus
CCTGAAGGACGAATCATCATCCATCTATTCTCATCAAAAAAATATTTAAATCCATCTATTGTTCCAACTTCTTTCACATTGTAAGGTCCGAAAGATTTGTAATTTCCTTCTTTACAATTCGCAATGATACTTTGTTTTAAATCTTCTGTGATGTGTAAATCGTTACGTTCAAATTTAAATCCACCTACAATATCATAAACCTCATTAATCAAATCGTCTAACGATTTTCCTGATTTCGCCATGAATTCCCAGATAATCAAGCCCATCCAAATACCATCACGTTCAGGAATATGACCTTTTACTGCAATTCCACCAGATTCTTCTCCACCGATTAACACATCTTCTTCTACCATTTTAGTAGCAATGTATTTGAATCCGATTTTTACAATTTCACTTTCTAATTTATAATGATCTGCTAATACTCCAACTCTAGGTGTTGCACTGAAAGCTGTTACCACTTTACCTGACATTTCTTTGTATTTAACCAAATAATGCATTAATAGCAAAATAATATGGTGAGAATCTACGAATTCTCCTTTTCCATTATACAAACCAATTCTATCAGCATCACCATCTGTAGCTAAAGCGCAATCAATAGTTCCATTTGATTTAATGAACCCTTCTAATTCTTTCAAATTTTTCTCGATTGGTTCAGGCGCTTGACCAAGAAATGATGGATTGTAATCACAATGTAACAAATGCGTTGCTGGCAAAATTCTTTTTAACACATTTTGACCTGCACCATACATTGCATCATAAGCTAAATTCAATCCTGAATTTTTAATTGCTTCTATATCAAAATTAGCTTCAACATGATTTACATATCTTGTTTCTAAATCAACGATTTCAGCTTGACCTTTCTGAATTGCTTCTTCAATTGAAATTGAATCTAAATTAATATCAAATGTATCAGGAATAATATCTTCAATTTCTTGAACTTGTTCTGGAGATAATGGACCACCAAAATGTCCTTTTAATTTATAACCGTTATAAGAAGGTGGATTATGACTTGCTGTTAAAACTACACCTAACGAACAACCTAATTGAACAGCGCCTAAAGAAACCATAGGAGTGGAAACAAACCCTTTTGCAAATTTCACTTTAATTCCTTGACTTAAATAAACTTTTACGGCAGCTTCTAAAAACAACTCTCCTGCAAAACGACAATCATGACCGATTACAATACTTGGATTCTCGAAATTTTTCTTTACCCAAACACCTGTTGCTGAAGCAACTCTGACCACATTATCTACAGTAAATTCTTCCGCAATGATTGCTCTCCATCCGTCAGTTCCAAATTTTATTTTAGTTGCCAATTTCTTTCGTTTTAATTTTAGTTAAGCAAAGATAATAAACTGTTTTTGATATTTCATTGCAGAATTACAACAAAAAAGCCCCTCAATTGCTTGAGAGGCTTACTAAATCAGTAAAGTAAATTACTTTTTGAATTCATTTATAGTTTTCTCAATAATTGCCACACATTCTAACAATTGATCTTCAGTCATTACTAATGGTGGAGCAAAACGAATAATATTCCCATGAGTAGGTTTTGCTAATAAACCATTTTCTTTAAGTTGAACACATAAATTCCATGCAGTTTCACTATCTGGAGTGTCATTAACGATGATTGCGTTCAATAAACCTTTTCCTCTCACTTTAACAACTAAGTCAGTAGCATCTATTATTCTTTGCATTTCTTTTCTAAATAATTGACCTAATTTCTCAGCATTTTCAGCTAAAGCTTCATCTTTTACTACTTCTAATGCAGCGATAGCAACTTTAGCCGCAATTGGATTTCCACCGAATGTAGAACCATGTTGACCTGGCTTAATAACATTCATGATATGATCATCTGCTAATACAGCAGATACCGGATAAACACCTCCTGAAATTGCTTTACCAAGTATTAAAATATCTGGTTGAACATCTTCATGGTGAACCGCTAACAATCTACCTGTACGAGCAATTCCTGTTTGCACTTCATCAGCAATAAATAAAGCATTGTATTTTTCACACAATTCTTTTGATTTTTTCAAATAACCTTCAGAAGGAACGTAAACACCAGCTTCACCTTGAATAGGCTCAACTAAGAAACCAACAACGTTTTCTTGTTTCAATGCATTTTCTAAAGCTTCAACATCATCATAAGGAATATGAATAAAACCTGGAGTAAAAGGTCCGAAGTTTTTTCTTGCATCTGGATCATTTGAGAAAGATACAATTGTAGTTGTTCTTCCGTGGAAATTACCTTCACAAACAACAATTTGTGCTTGATTTTCAGCAACACCTCTTTTTTCGTAAGCCCATTTTCTACATAACTTGATAGCTGTTTCTACAGCTTCAGCCCCAGTATTCATTGGTAATACTTTATCGAAACCAAAATAATTCGTAACGTATTGTTCGTAATTACCTAGTACGTCATTATAAAAAGCACGAGACGTTAATGTTAAAGTTTTAGCTTGTTCAATCATTGCTCCAATAATTTTCGGATGGCAATGACCTTGATTTACCGCTGAATATGCCGATAAGAAATCATAATAATGTTTTCCTTCAACATCCCAAACGTGTACTCCCTCTCCTCTTGAGAGTACAACTGGAAGTGGGTGATAATTGTGTGCACCATACTTTTCTTCTAACTCAATCAAACTAGTTGAAGTCAAATTTTCCATTGTTAAACTCATAAAATTTTGAAAATTAAATACCACTAATCACGGACAGTGTAGCATCCTTTCCTCATTCTTATTGGAGAGAAATCATCCTTTCAGGATGCAAATATAGGGAAGAAAGAAAAATTTTCTAAATTTTTAATTGTATTTATTAATAAAAAAATCCCCTATCTAGAAAAGATAGGGGGAATATTAAAACAGTGTGGGCTGATCATCATCTCCATTTGATAAATCCCATTCCATTGTATTTTCATCATCATCGGAAACTTCAGTATCTTCATCCACCGGATTTTCTTCTTGAGCATCTTCAGGCCAAGGCTCTATTCCTTCAATTGGATGCGTCAAAACAATTTCTTTTATCTTCAATTTTGTCACCTGATTACCTTGTGCTTTCATACCTTTCACCTCAATATGATCAGCTAAATTGATTAAATTATCAGGTAAATTCTTAGTCTCTCTTAATAGTTTATTATAGATAATTTTAGCTTCAGGTCTATAAGCTGTAGATACAACATCCATATAAGATCCTTCACTCTCACTAATAAATAAAACCTTTTTATCAGTCGTTACTTCACATAAAAATCTTTTAACGAAATGTATTTCCTTTTCAGCATCATAATACACTGTTGAAATTGGTCTATTCGGATGCCATTTTTCAATATGAACCATATCTTCATCAAAGTGATTTGACAAATCAAAATTACTTAAACGATATTCTCCTGTTTTATATAAAGTTAGGATTTTGTCTGTTCCTTTGAAAGAGCCTAAAAAAGTTCCTCTTCCATCGTCGTTTAATCTACCTACGACTGAATCATACCAAATTTTTCTAGCGGCCAAGGTTGATCCACCAACTTCTTTCTGTGTGATTTTTTGAACAATTTCTTTTGTAACTCTATTGCCTGCAGAATTTCGACCTTTTATCAACATGTCCCCCATATCAATATCAAAACGTAAACGTTTTAAATGTGGACGAGGTCTTAATAAAACACTTATCACTTCTCTTTCTCCATTTGGATGTACAGAGAAATATAACATTTTAGAGCCTTTTGTACCTTTTGACAAATCGTATTCCGTATCTCTTGTTATACTATTCACATAAAAACGTTTCATCATTGCTGGACCGCCTAATCCATCTTGATAAATCAAATGATAAATCGTTCTTTTATCTCCTTTTTTCCATACATCAGCATGAACAATACCTTTCCCTACAAATTTTTTATCCGAGATTTTCGTTATCATCATTTTACCTGACGCAAAGAAAATAATTATATCATCGATTTCAGAACAATCACTTATTGCTTCTGTTTTCTTTAAGCCATAACCAATGAATCCTTCTTCGTAATCAACGTATAATTTTTTATTCGCTATAATTACATTCGTTGCTGTAATTGTATCGAATTGTTTAATTTCAGTTTTGCGTTCTTTCCCTTCTCCAAAACGTTTTTTCAAATCTTTGAAGTAATCGATCGCATATTCAATTAGATTAGCTAATTTCTCTTTCACAGAATTAATCTCCTCCTCAATTTTCAACAAATTATCATCCGCTTTAGTTGAATCAAATCGAGTGATACGAATCATTTGAATTTGAGTCAAACGCAATAAATCTTCATCGACTATTTCACGAATTAATTGTTTTTTAAAAGGTTCAAAGCGTTTGTATAAATAGCCGTATAATGTTTCTTTATCACCATAGTGCTTGAAATCAATATACATTTCTTCTTGGATGAAAATCTTTTCCAGGGTAGA
>CALPVI020000221.1 GCA_943326975.2 Actinomyces viscosus
GTATGCATACATTGACTCTGATTATATTTTAGAAAATTTAACTGAATACAAAGACGCAAAAGAAAAATTAGACAAATTAGCAGATCGTTGGACAAAAGAAATTGAAGAACGATACGCCATTTTAAAACTTAAGAAAGATAATTTTGCCAGAGAAGAAATATTGCTTCCAGCAGAAGAAAAACAAAAAAGAAAAGAGGAAATTGAAAAATTAGAAACTGAAGTAATGGAAGTGCAAAAAATGCGTTTCGGTGTGAAAGGAGACTATTTTCAAAAAAGACAAGAATTAATAAAACCTATACAAGACAAAATTTTTGAAGCAATTCAGAGTGTTGCAACAAAAAGAAATTTTAGTTTTGTATTCGATAAGGCTAACCAAAGTAATTTGGTATATGCTGACCCAAAGATGGATATCAGTAGTGATGTCATTAAAGAACTTAGTACGAAAAAGTAAAATAAAAACAAACAAGAATGAAAAAAATCATTTTATTAGCAGCAGTAGCAATTTTCAGTTTAACATCTGCAGTAGCTCAACAAAAATTCGGTCACGTAAATTCACAAAAATTATTAGACACTTTGCCTTCTAGAAAAGCAGCAATTGAACAATTGAAAGTTTTTGAAGCTCAAGGTTATAAAGAATTACAAGAAATGGATGAAGATTTAAATAAATCTTATGCCGCTTATGAAAAAAATAAACCTACAATGTCTCCTGTTATTCAAAAAATTGAGGAAGAAAAGTTGATGAAAAAACAACAAGCTCTTCAAGAAAGAGAACAAGGTTTACAAGGTGAAATGCAAGCTATTAGCCAAGAATTAAATAACCCTATCTTGGAAAGAGTTAAAAAAGCAGTAGAAATTGTAGCTGATAGAAAAAAATTAAGTTACGTGATTGATGAATCTACCACTTTATATTTTAAAGGTGGTGCTGACATTACTAACGAGGTGGTTATTGAATTATTAAAATTAGATGCTGATGCAACATTGAAAAAATAATTAAATTCAATTGCAAAATACTTAAGGTAGTCGTTTGGCTACCTTTTTTTGTGGAGAAAAATTGAAATAATTATTCATAAAAGTCAATAAATACAAAGGCATAAAGGTTGCTAACGGTTAAAACCCTTTTTAATTTTAATCGATTTTACACCACAAAATCTCATTTTTAAATTACATTTGTCTTATGAAGAAAAACACGCCAATTGGTATTTTTGATTCTGGATATGGGGGTTTAACTATACTTTCAGAAATTAAAAAACGATTGCCTGAGTATGATTATTTATACTTAGGTGATAATGCGCGTGCACCTTATGGTCCTCGATCATATGATGTTGTTTATGAATTTACATTAGAAGCTGTAAACGAATTATTCAATCGTGGGTGTGAACTTGTAATACTTGCATGCAATACTGCGTCTGCAAAAGCTTTACGCACGATTCAACAAAAAGATTTACCACTTATAGATCCCAATAAAAGAGTTTTAGGTGTTATACGTCCAAGTACTGAAATTATAGGCCAATTATCAAAGACAAATCATATAGGCATATTAGCAACAGAAGGTACAGTTAAATCAGAATCTTTTCCAATTGAAATAGGAAAATTCTCGCCTGAAACAACGGTTTACCAACACGCATGTCCAATGTGGGTACCTTTAATAGAAAATAATCGTCACTTATCCGAAGGGGGTAAGTTTTTTATTCAGGAAGATGTTCAAAAAATGATGGAAAAAGATCCTAAAATTGATGTAATCATTTTAGCATGTACCCATTTCCCTATTTTAAAAAATTACATCGAAAGCATTGTACCGAAAGAAGTGAAAGTAGTTGCTCAAGGTGCAATTATAGCCCAAAAATTAGAAGAATACTTAGACAAACACAAAGAATTAGCTGCTAAATGTACCCAAAATGGTGAACTTCATTTTTTAACTTCAGAAAATAGCGATGATTTTAACCGAAAAGCATCACAATTTTTAGGATATTCAATCCATTCAGAACATGTCAAATTAGGTTAATCTATTTTTACATTAATAATTTATTAATAATATATAAATAATTTACCAATATAGCTTGATATTTTTCAGTAAAACACTGTAAATCTATCGTTTAACTTTGTGTTAAAATAATATCTGATAAAGCTGAAATCTTAATTTTCTAAATACGACCTTCAGTACACTATTTTTATAACTATTCTTTGCCAACTTTTCCTATTTTTGTAAATTCAATAAAATACGTGAAAAACACAGTTAAATATATCTTACAAAAGTTATTAGGCTTCCAAACTTATCTGTTTGTGTTTTCTGTATACAAAATTCAAACGCTTCGTTCTGATTCAAAAGAAAAAGATTTCTTTCATTTTCTTAAACTTTTAAAAAATGAAAATGGGGATGTTTTAGATGTTGGTGCAAATTTGGGAATCATGACTGTGCATTTGGCATTAAAACTTCCAAAATCTACTATTCATGCTTTTGAGCCTATCCCTTCGAATTTTAAAACTTTAAAAAAGATTACTGAAAAATTCAAATTAAAAAATATTCAACTATACGAGACGGCTGTAGGAGAAGAAGAAGGAAATGTTAAAATGATCTTGCCTACAAATGGAAAAACCAAAATGCAAGGATTAAGTCATGTAAAACATGAATCAATTACTGAATGGAACGAAGGAGAAGAATTTGAAGTACCATTAACTACCTTAGACAATCTAATCGGGGAGAAAAAAGTACAAGGAATTAAAATAGACATCGAAAATTTTGAATTCTTTGCATTAAAAGGAGCAACTAAACTATTAAAAAGAGATACTCCTATTATTTATGCTGAATTATGGGACAATCAAAATAGAACAAACTGTATCGAATTACTAAAAGAATTCAGTTATACTCCATTTATTGTGGTAGATGATGTACTTGTAGAATTTGATGCAACAAAACACAAAAATCAAAATTTTATATTTTTATCCAATTAATTTCGTTTTAAAGCGTTCAATACAATAGGATGCAGAAAAAATTTATTTCAAATCTAATTTTGATGTTGGTTCTTAATCTTTTGATTAAACCAATCGCTATATTTGGAATTGATGCTTCTGTTCAAAATAAAGTTGGAGCTGCAGATTATGGGATGTATTTCTCCTTGCTCAACCTTACTTTTCTGTTTAACATCATCCTTGATTTAGGAATAAATAATTTCACTACTAAAAACATCGCGCAATACCCTCATATTGTTACAAGATACATGGGTAAATTATTATCATTTCGTTTATTACTCTTTGCCATTTATGTTTGTATTACTTTTATAACTGCATTAGTTCTCGGTTATGAATTGAAAGAATATAAATTGCTTCTTTTTCTAGTATTAAACCAATTTTTAGCGACGTTAATCGCTTATTTTAGAAGTCATTTTGCGGGTTTGTTGTTGTTTAAAACAGAGTCCATCATTTCCGTTTTAGATCGTTTATTATTAATTATCATTTGTGGTGCTATTTTCTTTTTTGAAAAACAAAACTTCAAAATTGAATGGTTTATTTGGATTCAAACTTTATGTTATAGCGTAGTGACACTTTTTGCTTTTCTTTTATTAGTGAAACAAATTGGCTTACCAAAATTCACCTGGCATTGGTCATTTTCTAAAGCAATTATCAAAAAGAGTCTACCCTATGCGTTATTAATTTTATTAATGATGTTTTATACACGCATTGATTCTATAATGATCGAGCGCATCCATCCAAATGGAAAAGAAGAAGCAGGAATTTATGCCCAAGGCTTTCGTTTGTTAGATGCTTTTTTCTTGTTCGGAATGATTTTTTCGAATTTACTTTTCCCCCTATTTTCAAAAATTATAAAACAGAGAATAAGTGTATTACCACTTCTTAAAACAAGTGGTAATTTGTTAATTGGAGGTGCCTTGGTAATCGCTGTTTTTTGTTACTATAATAGTGAATTCATTCTATCCAGCATATACAATTCAGAAGTGCAACAATCAATTGAAAGCTTCCAATGGTTAATGTTTAGTTTTATCGGAATGGCTTTTACATTAATTTTTGGTACCCTTTTAACATCCAACGGTGATTTGCGTTTTTTAAATCAATTATCTTTTGTAGGAATTATCATCAATATCGGATTGAATTACCTTTTAATTCCAATTTATGGTGCTAGTGGGGCTGCCTTTGCAACATTTTGTACGCAAGGTGTAGTTGCTATTGCACAATTCATCCATTGCGCGAAGAGCTTTTCATTTTCAATTAAAATCAGTCAATTCTTAAACTATTTTGCATTTGTTTTAATGCTCATCATTAGTTTTTATTTCTTAAACAAATTAGATACAACGTTACTTAAGATTACATTAGAAATTGCTTGTAGTGGTATGATTCTTTTCATGACCAAAATGATTCATATTAAAGAATTAAAGTCTCAATTTATACAAGAATCTTAA
>CALPVI020000222.1 GCA_943326975.2 Actinomyces viscosus
ATCCAATTCATCAAAATCAGACAGCAACATATTTCCCCAAGAAATGAATTCATCAAACGAATAATCAATGTCCGTTTCCGCTTTGTCTAATTGAATTTCAAACAAACGAATCAACGCTCTTGTTTTATCGATGATTGCTTTTTCAGACAATTCACGCACCCAGCGATCAATCGTAATCATTTTTGGAGCAATCAAGGGTTTTTGAAATTCCTTGAACAATGACGTTGCAATGTATTTCTTTGCTCTTTCTGAAGGTAAAACAATCGTTAAATGACGAATATCTAATTCATTCTCTTTGATATACGAAGCTATTTGATCTGTGAAATGCATAATTATTCCTTTTCTAATTCTTTTTCAATTTCTTCAATTGTAGGCAAACTTAATTTAAATTCTTCAGGTAAATTAGGAAATATTTCTTTTTCCCAATTTGCAACACTAATTGGATTATTATAGCCTGATAATGAATATTCAACGACTACTTTATTTTTTGACTTAACTAATAATAATCCTATACTTGGCTTGTCTTCTTTATGCCTTAGCGTATCATTAACAATATTTATATACATATTTAGTTTGCTTACAAAACCCGGTTCAAAATCACCAATTTTCAATTCAACTACAATGTAACTTCTTAGTTTCAGATGATAAAATAATAGATCAATATAAAAATCATTTTCACCTAACTCTAAATGAACTTGTCGACCAACAAATGCAAATCCTTGTCCTAATTCAATTAGAAAATTTTGAATATGTTCAATCAATTTTTGTTCTAATTCAGCTTCTCTTCGAGGCTGATCAGTTCCGATAAAATCAAATACATAAGGATCTTTAAACAATTGATTGGTCAAATCACTTTCTGAAGGAGGTAAGGAGATGTCAAAATTATTTACACTATTTCCTTCTCTTTTATGTAATTGCGAATCAATTTGAAAAGCCAACATATCTTTTCCAAATCCATGATCGATGGTTTTTTTTGCATACCATAATCGTAAATAAGGGTCATTTATTTTTTCTAATAAGGTAATATTGCTTCTCCATGGAATTAGTGCAACGGTACGTTGCACTAATTCAAAATCGGTCCATGCTTCAGCAAATTTCCGCATGTATTTTAGATTTCTCGGCGAAAAACCTTTTAAATCAGGAAATGCATTTTTTAAATCAAATGAAATACGATCGATTATTTTCGCACCCCAACCTTTTTGTTTTTGTTTTAATAAAATTGAATTACCTATTTCCCAGTATAATAAAATCATTCTGGAATTTGCTGCTAAAACAGACTTCGTTCGTTCAGTAACAATTTGATTTTTTATTTCCTTGATAAAATCACTATAACCTTCAGGAAGATTGACTTTAGTTTCTGGTATTGGAAATATAATTTCTTTTTTACTATTATTTCTTTGTTTTCTTGTTTGATTAGATGCCATAAATTAGATTTTCCTATTGAATTTAGGAAAAAAGTTGAGATTATGAAATTGATTTCGGCTTTATTTCAAAAATTAATTTACCTTTTCACAGCTATTCATCTCTTTGATATAAAAGAATCCATCATATA
This sequence comes from Actinomyces viscosus, assembly GCA_943326975.2. GTDB lineage: Bacteria > Bacteroidota > Bacteroidia > Flavobacteriales_D > Crocinitomicaceae > CAIUKX01. Next base: position 1,553 of record CALPVI020000222.1, read on the forward strand.
CCTCACTCCATTTTGTATGGACATATTTTTCATGAAATATTCCAGCAGATTTAAATGTTAAATTTTTTGATTTAGCGTTTAGTGGTATGAAAGAATAGTATGAATTTTGTTGCATCAATAGATATTCTAATGAATTTTTTTTAGGAGTTTTTATTTTATATTCTGCAGTATTATAAAGCCCAAAATTTCCTTTTCCAGAAATAAATCCTAAATGAAATGTTTTATTCACCAATGATTTTGCAACTAATTCACCTGTTGATAATTGATTTTCGAGTTGGTGTAAACTCTTAGTTATATGCAAATTATGCGCCCAAACAATCAATTTCTGACCTTTGTATTTTGTATTATACAACCAAATTATATTTTCCGCCATGGTTTGATCTCTAACAGTTAAATCTTTATTCCATCTAAAAGTCAATAAACCTTTTAAATTTTTAAATTCATGCTTCCAATTATCATCCGAGCAATTTGTGATAAGGAAATTTAATTGTTCTGAGATAAAAGTTTTTGATTGAACGGATAAGGTATCTTTTGAATTTTTTAAATCGAATGTTTTTTCATGTATTGAGCGATCAATTTCTGAAATAAATTTTTTCCATAGAAGAGAATCTGAATTATAAAAAGGCTGATGAATAAGAAAGTTTTGAAGTGAAAGAGTGTATTCTTTTTTTGAATAGTTGCTATAATGATTGCAATCAAACCCCCCAAAATTTAATGGTGAATTTTTGTTTTTTTCAGTTAGTATGTACTGAAATAAATTATCCATTTGTTGGCATTTAGACCAAACATTAAATACATTAGAGCGTAATTGTTCCGTTTGATTCTTTTCCCATAATTCATTTAAACTCCAACTGTCAGATTCAAATAATAAAACATTGAATCCCTTTTTTTCGTGCAGGTATTTAACTAATTGTGTTTTTACTTCAAAAGTTGTTCCATCGCCATGACTTTGTTCACCAAGAAAAACTATTTCAGCATCACCAATTGATTTAGCTATTGCATCAAACGAATTAAAATTAATCGTATCAATATGGTCGAAAGATGAAGAATTCTTGATTACTTCTTCAACTTGAGAAAATGATGTAATTGAAAATAAACATGCAACTAAGGCAAGTATGAATTGAAACATAATAGATTAGGGTGAGCTGTTTTACTTTTTCGTCAAGAATCCCCAGTAAGTAGAACGATTTAAACCATGTGTTGTTGCAAACGGATATGCGGTAGTAAAACTTGCAGGAATTTTTAATTTTTTACGTTTTTCCCAAGAAGTTTTATATGCTGAAACTTTTCCATCGATCACTTCGATATAATCCATCATTTGTTTGGTATGTGTTTTCCAGAAATAAGTTTCAACTTGTTTATTATTCAAACGATTCCATTTAATTTTTTCTGAAATAATCCAGTTTTTCCAAATTTGATCCCAATCATTTCGTAAAAACATCGGATTGAAATTGTTGATCAACACGTTACGGATTCCGTTATCTACAAAATAGATGGTATGACTTTTCTTCAATTCGTATCGGTGATTGTTAAAATACGAAGGTAATTTAATGAGAACAAATGATTTTTCTAATAAATCAATGTAACGTTCAACAGTTTCATTGTCTAAACCACAACGTTCACCGATATCATTATATGAAATTGCATCGCCCACTTCAAAAGCTAGAATTTGAAGCATACGCATCAATTTGTCACCTTTATTAATTCTATCTGTTACACCTAAATTTGTGAAGACAACTTGTTCTACTAATTCTCTTAATTTAGGTTCAGCAAATTCTAAGTCACTCACAACAGAAGGGTAATTCCCATAAATTAATCGTTGTTCCAATAAACTTTCTTCAACTGGTAATCCATTATGTTGCGCTAATTCATAAAATGATGGAGGCATAATATAGACCTCTAAACCTTGCATTTCTAAAACCTCTTTTAAAATTTCATCTAAAACAGGTTCGTATGAACAAGTTAAAATTAAAGTGACATTCCAATTTCCAGAAAGTAGTTCCTCAATAATTAATTGAAGTTTATCAATGTATTGCGCTTCATGTAAAACTACAAAACGATGATCTCCAAAAATTTCTCTTAAGATAGTTTCGTTAATTTCTTCGAATTGTTTTTTAACACTTTTTTTAGCAGCATTTAGTTCCAAAAAATCTTGATTTGCTTCTGTCAAAATTTGTTGAACAATCTCTTTTTTCCCAACAGCTCTTGGACCTGAAAGTAATAATAGTCGATTGTTAATTATCTTTTCCTTGATAGAAGCGTATTGAATTCTTGGTATCATTTTCTAAAATTTAATGCAGCAAATATAGATTTAATTAATTCTATTCGCTTAAATAGTTTAAAAAATGCGATTTATGTTGAAAACTTTGATTTCTGTGATTGAATTTAAGTTGCTAGATTTTGTGTAGTCAGTGTATTTTAAAGTAAAAGGAATACGTTTTATACTTCACCCATTAATTCAAGTGTTTCTTTAGATGCAGCTTGTTCTGCCATTTTTTTAGAAGATCCTTTTCCTCTCCCATAAGAAACACCATTTATTTTAGCTTGAACAATATATTCCCAAGAAGCGCCTAAATTTTCTTCCGAAATGATTTCGAATTCGAGCAACAATTGTTTTTTCTGACTCCAAATAAACAATTTGGATTTAAAATCGATTTCCTCCTCTAGAATTCTATTAATATCAACAAAATATTTGAAGACATGGCTATTGATAGATTTTCTTACAGCTAAATAGCCACCATCTAAATAAATAGCTCCCATTATTGCTTCAAAGGCATTCCCTTCGAGTGTATTCAAATTAATGGTACGACCTTTTTGATAACGAATGATAGAACGTAGTTCCATATCTTCCGCAAT
>CALPVI020000223.1 GCA_943326975.2 Actinomyces viscosus
CCCAAGTAAAATAAGTTTTTTTGGACAAAATTTAGTTTTAAAAGTTGATGATTCAAAATCAATTTCAAAATTTAAAGTTTATCCAAATCCATCAAATACTTACCTTGAAGTTGAAGATGAATATGAGGTAATCAAATATCAAATTATAGACTTAAAAGGAGAAATATTAAAATCTCAAAATTTTGAAAATAACTTGAATCACATTGATGTTTCAACTCTTGAAAAAGGACTTTACTTTTTAAAAATTGAAAAATTAAATGAACAAATTACGACTTCTTTTATTAAGAATTAATCATTCTTTTTAAACCAATTCTTTTTCTGGGAATATCAATTTCGATTATCTCAACATCAATATGTTCATGAAGTGAAATGTATTTTGAAGGATCTTCGACATATTCGTTTGCAAGATTGGATTTATGAATTAATCCATTTTCTTTTATCCCAATATTAATAAAAGCTCCAAATGCTGTTACGTTTGTGACTATTCCTGTAAGTTTTAAGCCAATAGATAAATCATTGATTGTTTTGATTGCCGAGCTGAATTCCAATACTTTTGCTTTTTTTCGAGGATCTCTCCCAGGTTTTTTTAATTCTTTTATGATATCGTTAAAAGTATAGTTGTCAATTTCTGGAAATTGTTCATTTTTCAATGTTGAAAGGATTTCATTATTTCCTATCAAGTCAGATAAATTAATTTTTAAGGTTTTAGCTATCTTTTCTACACGTTTATAATTTTCTGGGTGTATTGCAGAATTATCTAAAGGATTTTTCCCATTTCGGATTCTTAAAAAACCAGCTGCTTGTTCAAATGCTTTATCCCCTAGTCTTTTCACTTTTTTTAGTTCATCTCTTGAAGAAATTCCTCCATTTTCTATTCTGTAATTCACAATATTTTCGGCAATTGTATTCCCTAAACCTGATACATAACTTAATAGATATGGAGATGCAGTATTTAAATCTACTCCCACCGTATTTACGCAAGAAATAACAACATCGTCTAATGCTTCTTTCAATAATGTTTGATGAACTTCGTGTTGGTATTGACCTACTCCGACAGATTTTGGATCAATTTTTACTAATTCAGCCAATGGGTCCATTAATCTTCTTCCTATTGAAATAGCTCCTCTAACTGTTACGTCATAATCTGGGAATTCTTTACGAGCAATTGAACTTGCTGAATAGATAGATGCACCATCTTCTCTAACGACAAATACTTCTAAGTCTCTATCAAATCTTGTTTTTTTAATAAACGATTCTGTTTCTCTTCCAGCGGTACCATCACCTATAGCTATTGCTTCAATTTTATAAGCTTGAACTAATTGTGCAACTTTAGATTGAGCTTGAGCAGATTCATTTTGAGGTGGATGAGGAAAAATGGTAGTATTTGTTAAAAGTGAGCCATTTTCGTCTATACAAACAACTTTACATCCTGTTCTAAAACCTGGGTCAATCGCTAATATTCTTTTAGACCCTAAAGGTGGTGCGAGTAAAAGTTGTCTTAAATTAGTTGAGAAAATTTTAATTGCTTCTTTATCAGCTTTTTCTTTTGCTTCATTAATTATGTCGTTTTCAATAGAGGGGCATAAAAGTCTTTTGTATGCATCTTTGCAAGCGCTTGCGACAAATTGACCAGATTCATCATTTGATTTGACAAAATAACGTTCAAGCAATTCTAACGCTTCTTCTTGATTAGGTTGTGCTTTAATAGATAATATACCTTCTCTGTCTGCTCGATATAGTGCTAAAAATCGATGAGATGCGCATTTGTAAAGAGGTTCAGAAAAATCAAAATAGTCTTTGTATTTTTCACCGTCTGTTTCTTTCCCTTTTACTAATTTTGATTGAAGAATTGCTTTTCTTTGAAAAAGTGTACGAATTCTACTTCTTGAAGAAGTGTTTTCATTTATCCATTCTGCGATAATGTCTTTAGCTCCATTTAATGCCATTTCTTCATCTTCAACTTCGCCTTTTACAAATTTATCAGACATAGCAATTAAATTACCACCTCTTTGCGACATAATCATTTTTGCTAAAGGCTCTAATCCAAGTTTCTTTGCTTTATCTCCTTTGGTTTGTCTTTTTTGCTTAAAAGGAAGATAAATGTACTCCAATAAAATGGAGTCAAAAGTGGATGATATTTTTGTTTTTAATTCATCCGTTAACTTGCCTTGCTCTTCAATTGATGCCAATATAGTTTGTTGACGTTGACTAATTTCATCAAATTTTTTATTTAGGTCTCTAATTTCAGTTATTTGAACTTCATCAAGTCCTTTTGTCATTTCTTTTCTATATCTTGAAATGAAAGGAACGGTAGCTCCCTCATTTAATAATTGTAAAGTATTATTGATCTGTTGTTCATTTACAGTAAGTTGATTTTGTATAAAAGAAATGATATTCATTTTAATTAAATTTTTGAGTTATAAATCTATGTATATTTTTCAAAAAAAATATGTAATTGAGATTTATAAATTACTTAAAAGTTATTCGATTGTTAATCAATCTTAAAAAGAGTCTGATTTAGATAATTATCCTTAACTTTGAAATACTAAATAAGATACAATGAAATTTTTAGTGATTACACTTCTTTTGGCTATATCATATAGTTTTGTAACGGAAGAACCATTTGTTGAGAAGGGTAGAGCGAGTTATTATGCAAGTCGATTTAATGGTAGAAGAACAAGTTTTGGAGAGGTTTTTAATCAAGATGAATTAACAGCTGCACATAAAACTTTAAAATTAGGGACTTTTGTTAGGGTTACTAATTTGTCGAATGATTCTACGGTTATTGTTAGGGTAAATGATCGATTAAGTAAATCATCAAAGCATACAATAGATTTGACACTAAAAGCGGCAAAACAATTGAACTTTGTTCGTGATGGAAGTGCAAAGGTTAAAATTGAAACTATAGTACAATGAAAAAAATAATTTTATTAGGAAGTTTAGCAGTCTTTTTTGCTTGTTCCCCTAAAACAACTCAAACATCAACAGGTACGATTGAACCTGTAGTTAAAACTCTTTCAGCTTCAGCTTTGCAAGGGCAAAAGATATATTCTGAAAATTGCGGAAGTTGTCATAAGTTATTTAAACCTGAAAAGTTTTCAGAATCAAAATGGAGACATGAAGTACCTGAAATGGCAAAATTAGCTAAGATTTCAAATGAACAAGAAAACTTAGTTTTAACATATGTTTTAGAAGCTATTAAATAGATAGAATTCTTCAATGATTTTTTTTCAAAATCTTAAAGTCATTGATGTGTCCTCTGTTTTAGCTGGACCATCTGTGGCTACTTTTTTTTCTGAACTTGGAGCAGAGGTTATTAAAGTAGAGAACAAAAATAATCCTGATGTAACTCGTTCTTGGAAATTACCAAATGAAAATGCATCCAGTTCAGTTTCAGCCTATTTTTCAAGTATCAATTACAATAAAAAGTATCTTTCGTTAGATTTTAAGAGTGAAAGTGACTACAATTGTTTTCTCGATTTGGTTTCGTCTGCGGATATTTTAATAAGTAATTTTAAATTTGGAGATGAAGAAAAATTGAAATTGACAGAATCAATTTTAAGGAAAAATAATCCAAAATTAATTATTGGAAAAATAAATGGTTTTGGTGAAGAGAATGATCGTGTTGCTTACGATTTAATTTTACAAGCAGAAGCCGGATTCATGTCAATGAATGGAACTACTTCAAGTGGCCCTGTAAAAATGCCAGTTGCATTAATAGATGTATTAGCAGCACATCATTTAAAAGAAGGTTTGTTATTGTCATTGTTAAATCGTTCAAATCAATTGATTGGTAATACCGTTACTGTTTCATTATATGATGCGGCCGTTTCTAGTTTAGTAAATCAAGCATCTAATTTTTTAATGAATCAATTTGTTCCCCAAAGAATAGGTAGTATCCACCCAAATATTGCACCTTATGGAGAAATATTTGAAACTCAAGGTGGTGATTTAATTACATTTGCAATAGGAAGTGATGTTCATTTTTCAAAATTGTGTTCATTTTTGGAATTAACAGAATTACCTCTGAATGAAAAGTTCAAATCGAATCAAGGCAGAGTAATTAATCGAGTTGAATTGGAAAATATAATTCAAAATAAGATTAAGAATTTATCTACAGAATCAATTTTAACAACAATGTTAAATCAAAATGTTCCCGTTGGAAAGATTAAGTCTTTAGATGAGGTTTTTGAAGATGAGAATGTGAAGAATTCAATCTTGTCGGAAAATATAGATAATGTAGCTACTAAAAGATTATCAACAATAGCCTTCAAATGGAAATAAGAGCTCCTAAAACAGAAAAAGAGTGGGAAGCATATTATGATTTAAGATATGAAGTTCTTAGAAAACCACTTGGAAAACCCATAGGTAGTGAACGAAATGAGGGTGATGC
>CALPVI020000224.1 GCA_943326975.2 Actinomyces viscosus
ACTAAATCTGAAATCATTTGTCCGGATAAACGAGCATCACGGCCTACTACTACTTTTAAAGAAGTAGATTGATTTCTATTTTTTAACCAAGTTCCATAAGCAGCAGCAAATTTTACTGCATCAATAGGTGTTAAACCATCGTTTACTTTTCCTCCAATTGTACCTCGGATTCCAGAGATAGATTTTATTAGCGTCATAGTAAAAAAGTTTTTAGATTAATTATTGATAAAACGAGTCGCCTCGCTTTCAAAGTCTTTTTTCAAACCTACCATTTTCATGCAGGCAATAGCACATTCAACGCCTTTGTTTCCATGTTTTCCGCCAGAGCGATCAATAGACTGTTGAATATGGTTATCTGTTAATAAACAGAAAGCTACTGGAACATTGTATTGTAAATTTACATCTTTAATACCCTGTGTTGCTCCGTCGCAAACAAAGTCGAAATGTTTTGTTTCACCTTGTATTACAACACCAATTGCAATTACTCCGTCAACTTGTGTGTATTCACACATGTATTGAGCACCTAGGGGTAATTCAAAAGCACCAGGAACGAAACGTACCAAGATATTCTCTTCTTTTAAACCATTCTCAATTAATGCTTCTTTAGCACCTTTTAATAGATTCAACGTGATTGAATCATTCCATTCAGAAACAACAATGCCGATTTTAAAATCGGCACCGTTTGGAACAAAGTCCTTATTATATTCTGACAAATTGCGATTTGCAGTAGCCATAATTATTTTTTAGTATTGTTGCTTGTTCTTGCAATATATTTTTCAATTGTTTTTTGACGCCCAAAATCTGGATAGTTGTCTTTAATTGAAGTGTAATATTCAGTCGCTTTTTCAAAATCTTTTAATTTTTCTGAAACCAAACCTGCTTTGAATAAATACATAGGTGTAGTTAATTCATTGTCATTGATTTCAGCAGCTTTAACATATAATTCAACAGCATCTTCGTATTTTGTCAATTCACTTTGACAATCACCTTGTAAACCAAGAGACATTGCAGAAACATATGTATCTTCAACATCAACATCTTCTAATTCATCCAATGCTTGTTTGAATTGACCTTTAGCCATTAATTGACGTGCTAAAACAAACTGAGCTACTTCACCACCAATTTTACCATCGTATTTTTTTACAACTGGTTTTAATTCATTGATTGCAGCATCTGTAGAATCTTTGTCAGCATAGTTTAATCCAATATAATATGCACCTTTTGATTTTTCATTTGAAGATTTCCAAATGAATTGAATATAAAGGAAATAACCTAAAACTAAAACAGCTAAACCTCCTACAATAAAAGTAGTTAACCTTAGTTTTGTGTTGCTTTTAAATTGCTCTTTTAAATTGATGTCTGATAAATTTTCTAACATATTGTAAAATTATGAGTTACAAAAATAGTTTTTTTTTTGAATTTATGAATTGAAGTTATTAACAACTTGAAAGAATTTAAAATCTTAATCTTAAATTAATCTTAAATTGAATAAACTCCGATACATTTTTGACGTTTACCGATAAGTTTTTAAAAGTTTGAAAATTCAAAATATATTTGTTTTAAGCGATTTAATAAATCTTTAAATATTAATTATGAAAAAAACATTTCTTTTTATAGGACTAATTTTATTGAATTTACCAATTGTATTTTCACAGGGTCCTGTAATTACTTCATGGAAAAGGAATACAAACGGATCAACTGGCTATGGAGGTATTGAATCAAATGTACAGGTAGTTCAATACACTACTTCAGATGTGTATATAAGTAGTACTTGTATACCTGATTATACTATTGGACCTTGGACAGCAAATCCAAATACTCCATCAAATCAAAGTTATGTTACGAAATTAACTAGAAATCCTGAACAAAATACAGCTACATTAATTTCAACTCCGGCGGGGAATATTGGCATTTGGATAAATGGGGTTGTTATTTTCAATCCTAAAGATGGTTATTATTGGGATAATTCTTCTAGTTCATTTAACAGCCCAGGCTCTGGGACATGGAATAGAAATGCTTTGTATTATGAAGGCGTTAGTTTTGATATTTGTTTAGGACATCCAAATAAAACTGGGACGTATCACCATCATGTTAATCCAAAGTGCTTGTATGATGTTGCAAATAGCAGTGTCCATTCTCCTATAATTGGATTTGCATTTGATGGTTTTCCAATTTATGGCGCTTATGGATATACAAATGTAGATGGGACAGGTGCCATAAAAAGAATGGAAAGCAGTTTTGTGTTGTCTGTTGGGGGGACTCGCACAAGTGGACCACCTGTCAATTCAACTTATCCAAGAGGTTCGATGTGTGAAGATTATGTCTATACTCAGGGTGCTGGTGATTTAGATGAACATAACGGTCGTTATTGTGTAACACCTGAATACCCTGGAGGTATCTATGCCTATTTTGTAACCATCAATTCAAGCTTAGAGCCTGTTTATCCTTTTGTTTTAGGCACATCTTATTATGGAAAAGTTCAAAACGGAAATACTGGTCCACAAGGAGGTCATAATACAATACCTAGTGCAACAACAGTTTACACAGGTTCTACAAGTGCTGAATTAGAAGAGAAATGGAATTCGACTATTATAAGTACAGTTTCACCAAATCCAACATCAGACTTTTTTTATATCGAACTTGACCCTAATAGTATCAATAATGTGAAAGCGACTTTATTTAATTCTAAAGGTCAAATCGTTCAGTCAATTGATTTTTTGCAACCAAGTATGAAATATGGAATTGATTTATCTAATGAATCAAAAGGACTATATATTTTGAAACTTGAATCAAATGGAATGGTTACAAATCACAGAGTTATTAAAAAATAAATTGAAAGTAATCAATAAAATTTTTTATCATTTGGGGAGCTTGTTTATTTTAAATATCCTCCCTTTTTTTCTATTAAGTCAAAATGTTAATTTGAAATTTCAAAACAAGGTAGGGGATTTTCCTTTAATTTTAGATTCCGTAAAATATGTAAATGAATTAAATCAAGATTTTACAATTTCAAAATTTAAATACTATATCAGTAATATAAGTTTTGAAAATACAAATGGAACACAAACAGCCCCTTCAACAAGTTTTTTAATAGATCAAGAAGATTCTTTGTCGCATTCAATTAACTCAATATCTATTCCTTCTGGGATTTATTCATCAATTGAATTTATTTTAGGAGTAGATAGTTTGCATAATGTAAGTGGATCTCAAACGGGAGATTTGGATGTTGTAAATGCTATGTTTTGGACATGGAATTCTGGTTATATTTTCATGAAATTAGAAGGTAATAGTTCTTTTTCAAATTCTCCAGGTCATTTTTTTGAATATCACATAGGTGGGTTCAAACAACCATTCAATGCGATTCGGAAAATTAAATTAACGCTTGATCAACCCATTGAAGTATCAAAACACAAATTGACAGATATTTTAATTAATGTTAATGTATTAGAAATACTTCAAAATCCAAATTCAATTGATTTTACAAAAACTAGCTCTATCTTAGAACCACATCAGATTAACAAAATATCTGATAATTATGTAGATATTTTTTCAATAAAAAATATTCGATGAATAAAGTGTTTTTAATATTATTCATTATTATCTCCACTTCTTTAGGGATGTTGAGTCTTAATAAATTTGAAGATTTTTTTAAAATTACAAAGATTGATGTCAAGTTAATTTATCCTTCGTATTTTCCAAAAATAAGCTATTCTTTTGCGAAAAATAAATTGACTCCCGATAAATTTGTCTTAGGAAGAAAGTTGTTTTATGATGAAATTTTATCAAAAGATAATACGGTTAGTTGTGCGTCTTGTCATGAGCGGATTGCTGCATTTGCACATATTGATCATAAATTAAGTCATGGTATTTATGCTAAAATAGGGACTCGAAATGTGCCTCCAATTCAAAATCTAATTTGGCGAACATCTTTCATGTGGGATGGGGGAGTGAATCATATCGAAATTCAACCGTTGAGTCCAATCGAAAATCCAATCGAAATGGATGAAAAGATGTCGAATGTGTTGCTTAAACTTAAAAATGATCCTGTTTACGTCTCACTTTTTAAGAAAGCATATAAAGATTCGGAAATTACTTCAGAGCGTATTTTTAAGTCGTTAACGCAATTTATGGGTTTGATGATTTCTTCTAATTCGCGATACGATAAATTTATCCAGCAAAAAGATACGCTTTCTAAAATGGAAATGAACGGTTTGACTTTATTTAGAGCAAAATGTGCTAGTTGTCATACCGAACCACTTTTTACAAACAATGGTTTTGCAAACAATGGATTAAAAGTTGACCCTTCATTGAATGACGAGGGGAGGTATAAAATCACAAAAAATGAAAAGGACAAATATGCCTTTACCAT
>CALPVI020000225.1 GCA_943326975.2 Actinomyces viscosus
AAATAATCAGCATCAATACCACCCTCCCCTTTTCTGATTCAATAAGAAATGTTTAACTTTCCAAAAAATTATAAAACATGGATTTAAATCTTACAAATAAAATTGCCGTAGTTTGTGGAAGCACACAAGGTATTGGAAAAGCCACTGCTACTGAATTAGCACGATTAGGAGCGTCAGTTGTATTAGTTGCTCGAAATGAAGATAAATTAAAAGAAGTTGCGGCGGAATTAGATACGACACATGGACAAAAACATTCCTATATTGTTGCAGATTTTTCAAAACCTGAAGAATTAAGAGCGACTATTCAAAATTGGGTTAATGCTGGAAATAAAGTTCATATATTAGTTAACAATACCGGTGGACCAAAAGGCGGGCCAATTATCAATGCTGAAATTGAAGAATTTTACAGTGCATTTAATCAACATTTAATTTGTAACCATATACTTGTTCAAGCGCTATATCCTATTATGAAGTCAGAAGGTGGTGGAAGAATTATCAATGTAATTTCCACAAGCGTAAAACAGCCATTGCATAATTTAGGTGTATCAAATACAATTCGTGGAGCTGTAGCAAGTTGGAGTAAAACATTAGCGAATGAATTAGGTCAATTCAATATTACTGTAAATAATGTATTACCTGGAGCAACTAACACTGATCGTTTACAAACCTTAGCGAAAATCAAATCAGATCAAATCAATGGAACGGTAGATGGCGTTTTAGAAGAAATGGGATCTGAATCTCCGATGAATCGAATAGCAAACCCTGAGGAAATTGCTTCTGCAATTGCATTTTTAGCTTCACCTGCTGCGAGTTATATCAATGGAATCAATGTTCCTGTAGATGGTGGAAGAACAAAATCACTATAGAATAATTTTAAATCATTATAAGAAACAGTGGGTAATTTAACTATTACTCACTGTTTTTATTTTGTAGGATAAATAATTTAATAAGTTGCGACAAAATAGCAATCATTTATTAATTTTACAATTATGAATTTCGATACTCTAAATACTCTAAAAGCCCTACATATCATCTTCGTTGTCAGCTGGTTTGCTGGTTTATTTTACATTGTTCGCTTGTTTATTTATCATACTGAAGCCCAAGAAAAAACAGAAATAGAAAGAAATATACTTTCTGAACAATTCATTATCATGGAGAAAAAATTATGGTGGATTATCACTACTCCTGCTATGATTTTAACTTTTACATTTGGTTTATGGATAATTATACAAAACGATAGAAATTATCTTTCAGAACCTTGGATGCACATCAAATTGACTTTTGTAATATTGTTATTGGTTTACCATTTTGTTTGTCAGCAAATTATGGGTAAATTAAAACAAGGTATCTTCAAATTAAAATCGAACCAATTAAGAATGTGGAATGAAGTAGCGACTTTGGCTTTGGTTGCTATCGTATTTTTAGTTGAGTCACAAGGAAGAATGAATTGGTGGAAAGGAACTTTAGGTTTTTTCGGAGTAGCAGTTGGTTTAATGATTGGAATTAAAATTTACAAGAAAATCAGAAAATAATTTAGACTATTGAATTATTGATTTTGCTAGATCGAGTTTTTCGACAGCAGGACAAAGTATAGAAGACTGACTACTAAATGTAAAGATTTCAAGTTATTTGTTCTTATAAAATCATAGGTTTTTACGTTAAATTATCTTAATATCTTTTGTCTTAGGGTCTTTTATCTATTCTAAATTAAGTATCTTTACCCTCAATAAAATTTAATACTATGTACAATAATATTCTTGTTGAACAAAAAGGAGGTATTCAGATTATTACAATCAATCGTCCTTCTCAGTTAAATGCTTTAAATAAACAAACCATTCAAGAACTTCATTCAGCATTAGATGCTGCAAATAAAGACTTTACAACTGGCGTAATCATTTTGACTGGATCAGGGGAAAAAGCTTTTGTTGCAGGTGCGGATATTAAAGAATTTGCTGATTTCACAGTTGAACAAGGTGGTGCATTGGCAAAAAATGGACAAGAGATATTATTTGATTTTATTGAAAATTTATCAACTCCTGTTATTGCAGCCATTAATGGATTTGCGTTAGGTGGTGGTTTAGAATTGGCAATGGCTTCACATATAAGAATAGCAGCAACAAATGCCAAAATGGGATTGCCTGAAGTATCATTGGGAGTTATACCAGGTTATGGAGGAACTCAACGTTTAACACAATTAATCGGTAAAGGTAAAGCCAATGAAATTGTTTTTACAGCTGGTATGTTAACTGCTGAAGAAGGATTAAAATGGGGTTTAGTAAATCACGTTGTAGAGCAAACTGAATTATTAGCAAAAGCTGAAGAAATTGCTGTCAAAATATTAAATAACTCTGCTCAGGCCATTGCTTCTGCCATTCGCTCTATCAATGCTAATTTCGAAGATGGAGTAAACGGATTTGACGTAGAAATCGAAGAGTTTGGAAAATGCTTTGGAACTGCGGATTTTAAAGAGGGAACTGGGGCTTTTCTAGAAAAACGTAAACCAAGTTTTAGAAATTAATGTCTAACCCGATAAAAAAATTATTGGGTCAAACGGCTATGTACGGTCTTCCGAGCATAATTGGAAGGCTATTGAATTTTTTATTGGTTCCACTTTATACAAATGTATTTGCTCAGCCTTCTCATTATGGGGTTGTTTCTGAACTATACGCTTGGGTTGCATTCTTAGTTGTTGTGCTTACTTTCGGAATGGAAACATCCTATTTTCGATTCCTTCAAACAAAAGAAAATAAAAGTTTAGTTTTCCAAAATAGTTTTTTAACTGTTATTGGAATCAACTTTTTATTCTTCATTTTGTTGATGTTATTCAATCAACGGATTGCTGATACACTTTTATTCGCAGAGCACTCAGAATATATAATTCTATTAGGAGCAATCGTATGTATTGATTCTATATCCGCTCTTCCGTTAGCAAAATTAAGAGCTGAAGAAAATGCTAAGAAATTTGCTTTTATTCAATTTTCTTCCATCATTGTTAACATCGGATTAAACCTATTCTTGATGTTGGTTGTTTTCAATCCAAAACACCCTGAAGAAGGTGTTTTATTCATCCTTTTCGCCAATTTATTTGCCTCTTTGGTAAAACCCTTATTTTTATATAAAGACTTTTTAAAGATAAAATTTGCTTTTGAGCCTCAATTAGCCAAAGAAATGATAATATATGCATTTCCTTTAATGGTTGGTGGTTTTGCAGGTATTATAAACGAAACACTAGATCGAATTCTTCTAAAACATATTGTTTATAATGAAGGAATTGCTGCTTCACTTGGAGAAAAAGCGGCGCGCTTAAAAGCTGAAGCAGAAGTTGGTATTTACAGTGCTTGTTATAAACTATCGATGCTAGTTACAATCTTAATTCAAGCCTATCGCTATGCTGCTGAACCTTTTTTCTTTGCACAGGCTAAAAATGAAGAGAAAAACAAAATATATGGAAAAGTGATGAATTATTTCGTTGCTATTATTTGTCTTGTTTTTCTTATTGTAACACTAAACATTGACTTATTTAAACATTTTATTCAAAACAAATCCTATTGGGTTGGATTGAAAGTTGTACCTATTTTATTGCTAGCCAATGTTTTCGTAGGCGTATATTTTAACCAAAGCATTTGGTACAAATTGAGTGGACAAACAAAATTTGGTGCTTACATTGCGATTACGGGTGCTTTATTAACTATCCTACTTAATGTGGTGTTTATTCCAAGTTTTGGGTATATGGCAAGTGCTTGGGCTACCTTCATTGTGTATGCATTCCAGATGGTAGCTTCCTACATTTTGGGACAAAAATATTACCCTATAAAATACAACTTAAGAAAGTTTTGGCTTTATCTTGGGTCTGCTATACTGTTTTACTTTATAACTGTTTTAGCTGATTTAAGCCAACCATTGGCCAAATTCTTTATTCATAACATGTTGATTTTAATCTATATCGGCATAGTTTGGGTAATTGAAAAACCAAATAAAACATTCAGATAATCTGTTCACTTTTCAACGTTTATAAGTAGGTTTTTAGCATCTAATTTCCCAATATTATTTTTATTATCTTTGGCAGTTATAGATAAAAAAATAATGCAAGTTAAAATAATAAATACATCGCAAAATGATTTGCCTAAATACGAAACTTCTGCTTCAGCTGGAATTGATGTTCGTGCAAATTTAACTACGGCTATTGTACTTAAACCTTTGGAAAGAATTTTAGTGAAAACGGGGTTGTTTCTTGAAATTCCTGAAGGATATGAAGCGCAAGTTAGACCAAGAAGTGGTCTTGCATTAAAAAATGGTATTACCGTATTGAACTCACCTGGAACAATTGATGCCGATTACAGAGGAGAAGTTGGG
>CALPVI020000226.1 GCA_943326975.2 Actinomyces viscosus
AATCGTTTGATAACAAATAAGTTTACATAATTTATTATAAATTTACGCTGGTTTTTTACTTTTGTCAAGTTTTATTTTTTGTTCTTTTTAACATGAAAATGTGTATATAAAACAGAATCGAATAATAGCAAGGAAATGCGCTCTTTTGGACTAAAAAATCTTTTGAATTTGAAAAATGATATACTTCATTTAGTGTATCCAAGTTGTTGTATAGTATGCAATACTGAATTAACTACTGATTCATTATCTATATGTCTTTTTTGTTCAAACGATTTGTTATTTACTTACTTTGAGCGATATAATGAACCAACGCCGTTAGATCAATTATTTTGGGGAAGAGTTCAAGTACATGCAACGTATTCGCTTTTATTTTTTGAGAAAAAAAAGAGTACGCAATCAATTCTTCATGCCTTAAAGTATAAAGATAACCCTAATGTTGGCATTGAGTTTGGTAAAATGATTGGTAGTAGAATTAAACCAATGTCAATTTTTGAAGATCTCGACGCATTAGTTTTTGTTCCTCTACATAATAAAAGACAATTTTTGAGAGGATATAATCAAAGTGAGCAGTTAGCTGAAGGTATTTCACAGGAAATAACTAAGCCAGTATTAAAAAACTTTCTCAAGCGAAATAAGAATAGTGCAAGTCAAACAAAAAAAGGTAGATTTTTACGTTGGGATAATGTTGAAAATAAATTTCAAGTATACACAAATCAAACTTTTAAGGTCAAGCATATCGCTATTGTAGACGATGTAATTACAACAGGATCAACTTTAGAAGTAATAATCAAAGCTATTAAGGAAAATAATCCCGAAATTCGCATTAGCGTTATTAGTTTAGCATTAGCAAAATAATTATGGGTAAAGAAATTTTGATTGTAGGAGCAGGTTTATCAGGAATAAGTGTTGCGGTTCATTTATTAAAGAAAGGGCACCAAGTTACAATCATAGATAGTGGTGAAAATTTTAGTTCGGTTATCGCTGCTGGACAAATAAACCCTATGGTATTTCGTAGAATGACAAAGTCATGGAGATTAGATGATTTTTTACCTTATGCAGAAGAATTTTACAGGCAATTGTCAATTGAAACAAATACAACATTTTATTTCCCTATACCTATCAGAAGAATGTTTTCATCGGCCCATGAAAAAACAATGTGGTTAGAAAAACAGTCGTTGGAAAAATTTTCAAGTTATTTAACTCCAATTTCAGAAGAAGATGATGATTATGACCTAGCTGTTAATGATTTTGGCTCAGGAAGAATTACTGGTTCTGCATTTGTAAGTGCTGTACCTTTTATTGAAGCTGCCAAAAAATGGATAAGTGAAAGAGGGATTTTTTTAACTGAAGCGGCTAATTATACAGATTTTAATCCTGAAAACTCGACTTATAAGTCAAAAAAATACGATGAAATCATTTTTTGTGAGGGTTCTCAAAATTATTTAAACCCTTGGTTTGGCTATTTACCAGTCGAACATACAAAGGGTGAGGTTTTAACAATTAAGGCAAAAGGAATTGATGAAAAAGAATCATTAAACAGAAAATGCTTTTTATTACCAATTGGTAATAATATTTTTCGTTTAGGCGCAACATATTCATGGCATACTAATAATTTGATTCCAACTGAAGAAGGTAAATCAGAATTATTAGAAAAAGTAAAACTACTTACAAAAGAGAACATAACTATTCTCGAGCATAAAGTTGGGATACGCCCCACATCACCAGATAGAAGACCAATTGTAGGTCGTCACCATACTTATAAATCATTATCCATTTTTAATGGTCTTGGAACGAAAGGATATTTAATTGCGCCCAAATTGGCGCAAGAATTTTCATTATTCTTAGATCAGGAAGGTGAATTGGATAAAGAGGTAAAACTTGAACGGTTTAACAAATTACTATAGATAATAGTTTTCGAACGATTGTTTTTTGTTTCAAATTTTAGACCTTTGTATGAAAAGGAAATAATATGTTAATTGAAGTTCAAGATAAAGTTGTTTCAACTCAAATTTTTGAAGAGAAATTTGTTTGTGATTTAAATGCATGTAAAGGAGCGTGTTGCATTCAAGGTGATGCAGGTGCGCCAATTACAGATGAAGAAATTTCTATTCTTGAAGATGATCTAGAGCATATTTATCCTTACATGCGAAAAGAAGGAATAGATGCAGTTGAAAAGCAGGGTGTTTTTTATATAGATCAAAGTAATGAAGCTTCGACGACTTTGGTAAATGATGCGGAGTGCGCTTTTGTCTATTTTGATGAAAAAGGGATTACAAAATGCGCTATAGAACAAGCGCACAAAGAGGGTAAAACCGAATTTAAAAAACCAATTTCTTGTCATTTATATCCAATTAGACTGGTGCAATATCCAGATTTTAAAGCGATTAATTATGATCGTTGGAAAATTTGTGAACCAGCTTGTTCATGTGGTTCGAAATTAGATGTGCAAGTATATAAATTTTTGAAAGAACCAATCATAAGGGCTTTTGGAGAATCTTTTTATGAAGAGTTGGAAATTATTGATAAAGAATTAAAGAATTCACAGATTGATTGATATTGTTTTAATTTTTCACAGAATCAGTAATAACTACACTTTAAATAATTTTTATCAGACTATAGTATCTTTTTATTAAATTGCGGTCAGAATTGTTAAAACTGCAACTATGAATTTAAAGAGTACTATTGGTATTGCTATACTTGTATTGTCGTCATTACTAGCTTTTGGACAAAACAAGATTGTAGATAAACAAAATTGTAGACCTGGTGAGTCTGTTGAGTATTGTACGCATCACAAAAAGATGAATGAAATACTTGCAAATCCGGAGTTTCACAAGCAATATTTAAAAGATCAGGAAGAATTAAAATTAGAGGTTCAAAACCATCAAAAATCAGGTGCAACTGAAAAGGCAACTGTTTACAAAATCCCAGTCGTTTTTCATGTATTACACAATGGAGGTGTTGAGAATATTTCGAGAGAACAAATTCTAGATCAATTAGCTATTTTAAATAGAGATTATAGAATGTTAAATAGTGATATTAACACAGTAAGTGCACCTTTTAATACAATTGTCGCTGATATCGAAATAGAGTTTGTATTAGCTACTATTGCACCAAATGGTCAATGCTTCAGTGGTATTACAAGAACTTTAAGTTCATTGTCTTATGATGGTTCAAGTGGAGCTGCACAAGCGAATGCTATAAAATATGGTAACGATGTTGCAAAACAGAATTGGCCTACAAATCAGTATTTAAATATTTTTGTATGTGGTGATTTAGGAAATGCAGCAGGATATACATACAATCCTTCAGGGGGTAGTTATGATATGGCAGGTTACAATAGTATTTGGATTTCTCATAATTATGTAGGTTCAATAGGCACTTCATCTGTTTATACAAGTAGAGCATTAACTCATGAAGTGGGACATTGGTTAAATTTAGATCATACTTGGGGTGGTACAAATGACCCAAATGTTGCTTGTGGAGATGATAGTGTTTCCGATACGCCATTTACTAAAGGAGCAGATTTAGTTTGTGATGTGAACTCAAACACTTGTAATGATTTAGCAAGTGGAGGAACATCTTCATGGACGTATGATGTAATAGATAATGTTGAAAACTACATGGAATATTCTTATTGCTCGAAAATGTTTACACAAGGCCAAAAAACGAGAATGAGAGCTGTATTAACAAGCGCACAAAATATAGCAGGGCGAAAAAATCTTGTTTCAACAACAAATTTAAATACAGTAGGTGCAAATGGATTACCTACAATATGTAAAGCTGATTTTAATGCAAATAAAATGATACTTTGTGTTGGAGACTCGATTATAGTAACAGATGCAACTTATAATAAAGTTACTTCATGGAGTTGGACAGCTACGGGAGCAGTACCTTCAACATCGAGTTTACAAAATCCTGTGTTTAAATTTAATACACCAGGAACTTATAGTATTACATTGAATGCATCTGATGGCGTTACAAGTAAATCATTAACAAAAACGAATTACATAACAGTTTTACCATCAACTTCAAATGTAGGGCTTCCTTATTATGAAAATTTCGAGACTTATACATCTCTGCCAACTTCAAATAATTGGGTAACATACAATTCATCTGGAAATAATACATTTGATTTGTATACAGGTGCTGGGAGTTCAGGTCAGAAATGTTTAAAATTAGGTAATTTTCAAGAGGTAGGAACGAATGTTGATGAGTTATATTCTTATCCATTAAACTTGTCAGGATTAACAAATACAGATATCGTAACTTTCACATACAGATATTCTTACAGAAAAGTAAATGCGGCAGATAATGAGGCTTTAAAATTTTATGTTACACAAGATTGT
>CALPVI020000227.1 GCA_943326975.2 Actinomyces viscosus
ATCACCCAGAAACTGTTTTTAGTTCGATTGACAGAGATGGTCGTTATGCTTATGGTAATCAGCCGATTATTACTCAATGGAACATAGCTAAATTGGCTAGTGCTCTGTTGCCAATTATTCACGAAGATGAATCGGAAGCAATTAAAATGTGTGAAGCCATAATTTACGAATTTCCAGATCAGTATGAATCGAAGTGGCAAAAAATGATGGCTAAAAAGTTAGGCTTTGCAGACGAGAAAGCAGGAGATAAAGAGTTGATCGAGTCTTTATTGAAATGGATGCAAGATCATGGAGCAGATTATACGAACACTTTTTTAAATTTGACTCAACCTTCGTCCGAATTTACGGGGATATACAAGGAACCTGCATTTCTATCATTTCACCAAACATGGAAAGAAAGAATCAAACATTTATCTTTTGATACCGTTCAGAACTTAATGCAAGAAAACAATCCGAATTATATTCCAAGAAATCACCGTGTAGAAGAAGCTTTAACCAAAGCAGCGAACAATCGGGATTTTACCTTGTTAAATGAATTAGTTTTAGTACTTAAGTCGCCTTATCTTATACATGCCAATGCATCTCATTTTCAAGATCCACCTTCAGATGGTGATCGTGGTTATCAGACATTTTGCGGAACGTAAAGAAATAATTCCTCAATAATTACAGCTTTTATAAAAATAGAATAAATTGAAAAAAAATCAATCCTTTTTTCAGCAACATTTTGATACATCGGTTCACGAATCCGTTTATTTTCAATTAAAAGAAAATGAATCGATTATGGAAGAAACTTATGGTTTGTATCATGATTTGGATTTGTTTTTTTTCGTTATCAAAAAATTATTAAAAGAACGCAACTATTTAATAATAAAGCGACTATGTAATTGGTTGGCTTATTTCAATGCTAAAATCTT
This sequence comes from Actinomyces viscosus, assembly GCA_943326975.2. Taxonomy (GTDB): domain Bacteria; phylum Bacteroidota; class Bacteroidia; order Flavobacteriales_D; family Crocinitomicaceae; genus CAIUKX01. The sequence goes on from CALPVI020000227.1 coordinate 915, forward strand.
TCATTCGACAATGATTTATAATGGCATGGTTACCGCCGTTTTGAAAGCAGCATTAAAAAATGAATTAATAAGAGAACAAACACAATTTGAATTTGAAACATCTCTCTCTTTTTACGATGTTTTGTATAGTTTACAAAAAAACATAACAATCAATGAGGAGGAAGTAGCGTCTATTTTATTGAATTACTCCTTGATTTATGGCTGTTATCCTGGAATGCAAACTGGTTCACTTCGCAAAGGACTAAATGAATTGAATGAAGAAGTAAATAGAAGACAATTGGAGAACTGTTTCGAGTTACTTTTTGTTAAATACGAACTACCTACAATTTTTGTAAATGAGATTGATAAGATAGGAGATAGAAAAACGATTAACGCTTTTATTCATTTATTGAAAGGTGAAAGTTTTAGAAAATTAAATCCAACAGAAATTAAATTATCGAAAAGGGAAGTGTTTTTATTTATGAATTTCAAGGGTCAATCTTTGAAATTTGAAAATGACATCTTAAAAAGATACTTGGTTTATTTTAAGTTGCTTAGTGTATATGAAGAACAGCAAAAAGGAATTATTTTATTTCTAAATTGCTCGAAATTGTTTGAATTAAAATTGAATAAATTCATTGACAATATTGCATTTTGGCAACAAGCAGTAAGGTTATATTACAGCTTTACCGAAATACAAAGAAACGCTTTAAGTATTAGAGAATACGTTGATTTTATTGAATATAAAAAATTCGATGAAAATATTTCTTACTCCTTAAAAGGAAGAACATATGAATCAATTAGAAATGCAATGAATGACTTCCATGCATTTGGAAGCTATCAGCAACAAGTGGAAATGCAGAATTATCATTGGAATTCGCTAGGGCTTGCTGAAATTGAATATCATTTCAAAAATGAAACCTATCTTTTTGAAGAATTAAATACAGGAAAGAAATTATTTGATGAATCCAAGAAAATGAATCATTGTGTTTTTTCTTACACGCTCCTATGTCTGAATGGGCATGCGCATATCTATAGTATAAAAAAGAAACAAAATAACAAATTTGTCCATTGGTTAACAATCCAAGTTGCAAAGAATGAAATTACGCAATATAGTGGACCGAACAATCGAAACCTAACAAACGATGAAATGCAGTTAGTGGAATTTTGGGCGACTAATAACAATTTAGTTGTTTCAAGTTAATTAGTTGTTTATAAGTTGTATAGATTTTTTGTTTGTAATTGCAACCTTGCAAAAACTGAAAGAGAGAAGTTAAAATCATCAACTTTGAATCAGTAAACAATTAATAAATGAAATTATGAATAACAAGACAACACTTTACAGTTTTATCATCGATAGAAGTGGTTCGATGACAGGTATGGAACAAATGGCAGTGAATGGTTTCAACGATCATTTGAAAACGATACAAAATTTAAAAATTGAGTTTCCAGAACAAGAATTTATTTGTTCATTAACTACGTTTAATCACGAAGTAGAAACAATAGTAGATTCCAAACCAATTACACAAATTGCACCGATTGAAATTGGACAATACAAACCATCTGGAACAACTGCATTATTAGATGCAATCGGAAAAAGTATGCATGATGTAAATGAGACTTATCAAGATAAATTAAAAAAGAATGAAATGTCAGTTGTTTTTGTAATTATAACTGATGGCTATGAAAATGCATCTCGCTTTTTTTCCTATCACGATATTGCAAGAAAAATTTCTGATTTAGAAGAAACAAACAATTGGACATTTACTTTTTTAGGAGCTGATTTTGATGCATTTCAAACCTCTAAAATGTTGAATATTAAAAAAGAAAATGTGATGAATTTCCAAAAAGATGCTTATTATGATATGGCTTCAAATATTAACTTATCAATGCGTTCTTATTCTGAATCGAAAGATAAAGGAATTATTAAGCAGAATTTTTTTGAAAAGTAAACGGAATCCAATATCTTAGGCTTTTAATCTTCCAATTATGAAAGTACATCTGATTCGATCAACTGATTTTGAAGAAATTCATTTTGAAAACGTTTTAAATTTATTGTCAGCATATCCTGGTGCAATAGAATTCATTCAAGGTGGGGAGGTAATTTTACCTCCTCCATCTGGTGAAAAAGTGTTTCCAAAACCTAAAAATTTTGAAAAACAAAAAAAAGTGGATTCGGAACATTTTACTGAAGCTCGATTCAATATCGATTACAGTTCAGTGAAAGAATATGTAAAACCTGTATTTCCTTATACTAGAAAGTATTATACATGGGATGTGTTTTTTAAAGTAACGAAAGAATATCGAGATCTGCATTCTATCGATAAGAATGATTTTGTATTTCTACTCACTAATGAATACAATGAAAACAATTGGTTTGCATTTACGGATAGTTCTTTAAGAAATATTTTTGTGCATACAGATGATTGGCCATGGTTTTTTGGAATGAATACAGATGTCAGATTTCCAATAGCATATGAAATTGCTGCTTGGATTCTGAAGAATTTACTGTTTAGAAGTCAACGTGAGGTGATAGATAGTGTTCATTCTGTTACTGTTGGTTGCGTGAATGATTTTTGCCAAAATAAAAAGGATATTACTTTTAAGATGCGAACAGCAGATGTATGTGATGAGTGTATGAAAGAAATAGAAGAAAGAGATATTCCCCCTCATTATTTAAATCAATTGTTCAGTATTTTTGATGGAATTCGATCTAATTTAATGTTCAGAAAAAGAGCAGGTGTAGTATTTAAAGACAGCAGAATTAAGTTTGAAATAGAAACCAAAAAAATCTATTTAGTTGATTTTGGAAATTTAGATGTTCGTTTGAACCCAAAAGAAATGTCCCTGTATTTATTGTTTTTAAAATACCCAACAGGTCTTGCTTTAAATTCACTTTCTGAATATCAAGAAGAATTAATTTCCTTTTATTACCAAATGAGCACAAGAGGGAGTGTAGTAGAAATGCAGAATACCATTTATTTATTGACCAATTATCTTGAAGGAGAACTCAATACAACAATTTCAAGAATAAAAAATAAATTTAAAAAAGCCCTAGGTGACAATATAGCGAAAAATTATTTTATTCAACTTTTACCAAGCGGTGTTCATGGTATTCCATTGAATAGAGAGTTAATTATTGTGGAATAAAAAAAAACTAATTAAACTTGTTAATTAGGTTTTTTAAAGTCATTCGTTTAATACTAATTTGTATAGATAAGCAAAAATATTGCTGTTATTAAGCCTAGTATTAATCCTGGAGATAATACTTCTAAAATAGTAAATACAGGACCTCCATCTCTTGTTCCACTAGAGAATCTTCCATCATTTATTTTGTATTTAATACCTCTAATCAATACAAACCAACCAACAAATGCAGCTCCCCATATTATAAAGAAACTTTTTAAATTAGAAGTCTCAGTATAGGG
>CALPVI020000228.1 GCA_943326975.2 Actinomyces viscosus
CCAAGTAAACGCTGCTCCCAAGGAAGTTTATTTAATAAATACCTTTCAAACCCAAATTCGGTTTGCGAAATGAGGTTCAAGTGTTTTTTGAGTACTATTTCCATGATATTTGTATTCTATAGAATACAAATATAAGCAATTTTTGTATTTTATAAAGCGCAAAATTTAATTTTTTGTCATAAATAGGAAATAAGAGTATATATCCCCATTTTCCCATTTTAAATTTTGATTTTTACAGCATTTTTTTTAAAAGATTAATTCAAATCAGGGTTAAAATAGTCTATAAAAAACTCTTCTTCTACTGAAAGGTGGGATATTTCTTCTTCATTATCTAATAAATGAAGCCATACATAAACTTTTAATGAGATAATATTAGTTAAACTATTTACAAGATTGATTGATGATAGTCATTTTACAATTTGGGTACTTGTTTTGAGCCTTCTTCTTATTTTCTTCATAAGTTTTACCAGTAATTATTTCCGTGAATACTTTACCATCACAATTATATTGAACTTTTAGACATTTATCTTGTGATGGATTTGCTAAATCATCACTATTCTTTAAAATCATTGACATTAAAGAAATGGATGTAACAATAAAAATAGCGCTAATTAATACTTTTTTCATTTTTCATTTTTAAATTTAGTTCCTACTCTTATCGATTTTCAGATAACTCGTTTTTTTTTAGTGTTTTTTTGATCTTTTCTTTTTAAAATTTTACTTTTCAAAATTTTGATGGGCAGACCTTTGCTTTGCTATAAATTTATTATTTTTTTGATAATAAAGTGTATGTCGATAGATTATTTTATTCAGTGGAATTTGAAATTGTTTGTTTTTGGAATGAGTCTGCCCTTCATACTGATAATGAGGTTAAGATTTAGAGAGATTGTTAATTAATTTTGGCTTAATTTATATAAAATAAGCACTTTAAGCCAGAATGAAGATTAATTTACACTTTTTAATATTCTATTCACCGCAAATTTGCGGTGAATAGACACTTTATTCGCCGCATTAACTAAAAACGCGCGCATAAGTAATTTGAAAAGTTTAGTTAGACGGTTAGAAATTAGTTAGTATTTGCTCATGTCAATTTCATCAAAATCAGTTATTTCTGATAGAATGAAAAGTTTCTTGAAAGTAAATTTTTCCCAAGTCTCTTTGTAAGTTTCTTTTCCATCGGCGGTTACATTGATTATTTCTTTTTTAAGCTTTTTCTTGCTAAGAAAGTTAATGCTTACTGCATCAAATGTAACCCAATCAGATACAAAGTTGCTTCTATAATTTATGTCGTAACCAATAAGTACAAAATCTGAATTTTGATATCTGAAAGTATATTCCCAATTTCCATATCTTCCATGTGCAAATTGGGCATACAAATTCCCATTTTTTATTTCAAAAGAAAGTTCAGGAGCAAAATATATGCCCCCATCTTCATTTTCAGATGAGAAACAAGCTTCATTTTTTAAAGCTAATTCAAACTGATTATTTTTCTTGAATAAAATAATAATTCCTCTTCTATTACGATCTAATTCTCCACGGAATTCGTCTGTGATAACTTTATTTATATCAGTACCTTTAATTATCAAAACGCAATCTTCAATTCCATCTTTATTTAAGTCACCAACTATTTTATCAAAAATCACATATCCTTTTGGTACAAAGTCAGATGGATTTTGTTCCCTTTGTTCAACATTTTCTTTTTTCTTAGGATTAAGAACTAAGTCCTGCTCGAAACAAAATGCATTATTGCAGCAAGTTAATTCAATCAAAAAAGTCAGTAAAAGCGGTAAGATAATTTTCATTGATTCTAATCTGAAAAATACGCTTATTTAACCAAAAATTTATATCCTGCACTATTTGCTCTAAAACTTGGCGCATACATGCATTCAACTTCAGCAGCTCCAACTTGAATACTTCCTTTGTTTGTTGCAAAAATTTCATATTCAAACGTATGCGTTCCTTTAGGTAAATAATCAATAAAGAACTCAGTTGACGCATCCTTGCTCATTTGATAATATCCTACTGAAGTGTAATGATAATTGGAAAGTACATCTCGTCCTTCAAAACCTGCACCTTTTGGGTCTTTCAGGTGCACATATTCCATTCCGTTATTGGTTGTTACAACTAATTTTACTTTGATAACTGCTCCAATTTCAAGAGGAGTATTTGGTTTCAATTCAATTTCCTTTCCATTTTTAATTTGGTAGTAATAACGTTGAACTCGAATATCTCCAGCTGATTTTTCAATTTTACTTACTTCATCTGTATATTGAAGGTAGATCGCGCCAAAAATAGGTGAATCTGTCTGCGATTCCACAATCACAGTTGCTTTACCATTTGAAATATCTTTTCCTGTATATTTAAAATTAGAAGCACTTTCTTTTTTTAGTGTTCCAAGATCTGTTCCATCTGCAAATTTTACTTTCATTGATTGCGCTAATTGACTTGTTTTTAAACCTGAATTCACAAACAAAGACATACAAGCCAAGGTTGTAGCACGTGTTGTTTCCCATGAATTAGTCCTTTTTTGTTGCAACAACCACAACTGCATTTGACGAACTTCTTTTTCCAATTCAGGAAAATTCCCAAAAAATTGTATCAGATAGGATTGTGTTTCAATTGGAGACTCATTCCAATAATAACCTGATTTGTTTTCATTCCAATACATACCTAAATCAGTACGAATCGTTGCCCTATCTAAAACTGATTTTTTAATTTGAGTTGCAAGATTACTATTCCCAACTTTAACGGCATACAAACCTGCAATGGCTTGCGTTTGCAAATTGAATTTTGTCCAGTTACTAATTAAACAAGCAGTGTAATAATTCTTGACATCATTATTGAAATTAGCAGTTTCAGTTGAATTTAACCACTGAATATGTAGCGCTGATAAACCTTCTTTTTTTGCTTTTTGTTCTTTCGATAAATTAGAATATTCCGTTTGATAATATCTTTCTAAATAAAAATCGGCTTGATTTAAAAATGATTTATCAAATTGAATTCCTCTATCCAACAATGATTTTAATCCAGAAACAATGTATTGTGTTATGTAAACATTCGCTACTTGTCCACCATACCACGACCAACCTCCATCAGGAATTTGTAGATTCTTTAATTTTTGCAAAGCAATTAATTGACTATTTTCTAAATTATTGATATCAAAAAGTAGACTTAATTTTTTTCTCTGATTACTTTCATTCTGTGCTTCCAATATCCATGGAGTTTCACTTAAAATAATACTTTTTAAATCAGGATTTTTTTCTAATTCAGAAAGAAATGCGTTAGGATCAGTTGTTTTCCATGATTCAATTATTGATTTGAACTCAGGATTATTTTTAATAATTTGAAGTGCAATACTATTCGCAAAATAGCGCGCAAACGTTTGTTCAGCACATTCATAAGGATATTCCATTAAATAGGGCAATGATAGCAAGGTTGTCCAAAGCGGTTGTGTTTGCATTTCTAAAACAATCGAAATTTTCTCTGTTGTTGCAGACAATTGATTGATTTTATCTAAGGTAAAAGTTTGTTCTCCTGCTTTTGTTTTAACAAATGCTTTAGAAGTCGTAACTAACATTCTATTGGATAAAATAGGAATTGCTTTTCGCTCTAAATCAGAAAAATGTTCATTTGAAGCACTTATTTCGTACGCAACTAAAGAAAGTTGATTACTAGGAATTTGGAGTACCCAATTTATATCTGAACTTGTATTTGCCTTTACATGTACTTTTTGTGCATTAATTTGACCAAATAAATTTGTAACATCCTTATTCGTCAAAGGATCTATGAATTTCAGTTGTGCAGTAAAATCTTGTTCTTTATCTGTTAAATTAATGATTTTGGAAGCGAAAACTAGACTATCTTTTTCTCGAAAGAAACGTGGTTCATTCGGTTCGATCATCACTTCTTTTTTTGCTTTGAAAAAATATTCTGCAGATCCTGATTTTAAATCTTTCGTATGCGCCATCGCCATAAAACGCCATTTTGTGAGGGCATCGGGTAGGGTATATTCAAAACGATAGTTGCCAGTTGAATCAGCATATATTGTAGGATAAAAGAAGGCTGTTTCGTTGAAATTTGAACGTGTATTTTGCTCAGTTAAATCCGATTTCTCTTTAGGGTTAGATTTCTTTTCTTTACGTATACCTTCATCTTCAAATTGCATTGCTGAGTCACTCAATGCTACATCAGCAACTTCCATATCGTAAATAGGTGCTGCTTTTGCTAGATAATTTCTATTTCTAAGAAGATGACTTTTACCTTGTAAATCATCATTGATGAAATTAAGTGAGATCATTTTTGACCAATTGGAGTAG
>CALPVI020000229.1 GCA_943326975.2 Actinomyces viscosus
AGGCGCTGCAACAGTAATATTAGCAGTTAAATTTGATCCGCTTACTATAAATGATTGCGTTATAGAGCTTGAACCTGAACAGGCTGTAAAAGCAGAAAGTGTTCCCGATGTAGCAATTGTAGGACTTCTATTAATATATATGGTATAATCTTCGTAATCTATATCTGTATAATAACTATAACTTGACTCACATGAAGATGCATATCCATTACTTTTACTACTTACTCTCATTGTAAAATAACCTGAAGTAGCAGTACTTGGAACGGTTATTGAAAATGGAGACAACTGAGCTCCAGTAGTATAATTTGTAGTAGTACCAATATCATACTGCTCTCCTGAATTATTGTAAGCACCAGCTGTTGTATTGAACGAATTATCATCGTTCCAATCTATCCAAACCCTAACATATTCGGGCGAAGAAGCTGAATAAGCTTTAGCTGTTACGGTAAGATCATAAGATGAAAGTCTAGTTACAGTAGTTTTGATTGAAGTATAATCAGTATGATCTGTATTTGCAGAAGTAGTATTATCTATGGTATTAAAAACAACTCTAGAAATACCATGATTATTATTAGTGAATTGAAATGGCCAACAAAAAGTTGAAGCAGACCCTGACTCCTCCGTCATATTATAACATTTGGTTGAACTATATTCATAAATTCTAAAATAATATGTTGTAGAACTTGATAAACTTGAAACTGTTACAGAAGAACCTGAACCTGAATAAACGGCATATCCACCTCCCATTGCTGTACCAGAGGCATAATTACTATTCGCTGTATAAGTAGTCGCATTTATGGGGTCGGATGTAAAATCAGAGGATTCTTTTGCAAAAACAATTACACCACTTCCATTCCCTCTTGTCCATCTTAAACTAATCGATCTAGATCTTCCATCAACTATTAATGAAGAAGCTTGAGTAGAGGGAGATGAACAAATCGTTCCAATAGCAAAATAAGCATCTGTACTACTTATGGTTACTGTACCATTTGCTGTAATTGTTGTATTAATGCTTGTCCCTCCAATATCTGTATAACTTCCTGCCTGAGTTGAGGATTTAGCAATCACATTTGAAGACGTTAATCCACTTTCTGTAATTCGAACTACTGCACTAGTTAAGTTTGCGGATGTGTTCCAATCTAAAAACCAATTTCTAGAACCAACACTACTCAAAGTTGCATCAGTTGTACTTGCTCCTGTACTTGAAACAGAAACTTGAGCTTGTGCACCAGTCGTACAGTTTACCGAATTTAATTCAAAAGGCCTGTAATTTGTAGCATCTCCAATTGGAAAAAAATAATCATTACCTGTGTACGGCGAAGCTGTATTGGTAAATTGTCTTTTTAATGGTCCATTAATATACTTTGTTGCATCATACCCCGTCATAGTACCTGTTGAAACAAAAACATAATTACTAGTTGTGGTTGTCAACAACCCACTTGAAAAATTTAATACACCAGTAATTGTAACAGGATTATTTAGTGTAACACCTGCCGAATTATTAATTTTTAAAGTACCACTTATCGTAGGTAAACCATTTCCTGCTGTTTGAGCGGATGTACCATTATACTCATACGTAGCGCCTCCATTTAATGTTCTTGTCGCTGTCTGAACAGAACCGCTAGCGCCTGATGCAACAAAACCATTAGTATTACTTGTTTTTATTATTGATCCTGAAGCTGCTGAAAATGTAGAATAAGCTGCCGAACCATACACAACATAACTCCCCATAACTAAAGTGCCCGTAACAGCAAAACTATTTGATGAATAACTAGAGCCACCTACATATACATCCGACAACATATTAATTGAACCAGAGACATTAATTGTCCAGTTTGTCTGACAATTACTCCCCGTAAAAGTTCCTACAGGCATCTTCAAATTTTTATTGCTACCTGTTAAATTTATAGTAATTCTTCTATTGGAAGTTGTACCATCTGCACCAAACGCCTGAACAGTACCAGCAGAAAAATCAACATTCCCAGCAAAATTCCAAGTACCTACATTGTTTGCCCAATAATTATATGAACCGATAAATGAAGTTCCTGCAGCAGTTGAAACATCCCCATTAACTGTAAGTGAATGAGGATTATTTACTAACATACCGTATAATTTACCTGAATTAGTCAATGATAAATTACCATTCACTGTTAAATCTCCATATCCAGATGAAGCTTGAGTAATCACGAAAATACCGCCTTGAATATTCATATTACCTGTTACATACAAATAATTAGGTGAACCTGCTCCATTGTTATTCAAAGCAAAATATTTTGGCGTAGCGCCGGTACTAATTAATGTGAAATTACCACCCAAAGTTAAAGTCCCAGTATGATTCAATGCAAAATCTGATGTTTGACCTGTACAGTTCCAGGTTAAATGATGAAATGCTTGGGACATTCCTGCAGGAGCAGTTCCTATCATACCTGTAACATTACATGTTGAACCAGAAGACCATGTACCTGTCGGAATTGTTCCTCCATTGCAATCGTGCTGATAAGTTCCATTAACCGTTGCTGTTCCTAATGATGTAATACTTGCATTTTGATTTTTTAAAGTCGCATTCGTTGAAATTGTCGTTGTAATTGAAGAGTAAGTATATGCTGAAGGTATAGTCAAAGTGCATGCATTTGTTGCATTTCCTACTACTACACTAGAACCTGTTCCTGATACCGTCCAGTTTGCTCCAATAGTTGGTGTGGTATTATTTCTTACATTGAAACATTGATAATTTGCCGTAAAACTTGATGGAGCAGTTCCTGTCCCATCTGTATTTACTCCCCAATTTGTTAAAACATCTAAATTTCCAGTTGATTTGGAATAATAGTTCGTTACTGTAGCAATTGAAACTTGATCTATAAACATATCCGTAGAACCATAATCGCTTGTTCCTTTAAATCTAAATTGGAAATTAGAAATTTGGTAAGACGCAGGTATTGAAATAATATTCAAATTCCAACCTGAAGATGTATTAAAAGTTTGAATATCTGTCCAAACAGAGCCATTGTAAAATTGTACCACTATATTATCAGTCCCATTACTATTCACATAGTAAAATTGTAAATAAGTAGAGGAATAAGTTGATAAATTAACAGTAGGGCTTGTTAAATATGCTATTGTTCCAGCAGTTTGCGTATATGAATTAAACCTTGCAGCTGAAGTACTACTATTATACGTATTTGGTGTATAATCACCTGAATACGGTGTACCTGTAGACTTAATACAAAAGGAAGTATTGGAGTTTGCCCAACCCGAAGGCACATTTGAAGTCCAGGTGTCTAAACCATCGGAAAATTGAGAATATGAATTACTAAAACAAAATAGTATGGACATAAAAACAATAATTATTCTTTTAACATTTATACAATCAAAATCAAACCATTTTTTCATATTCTTTTTTTTATTTAGACTTAGATTTTCACCTAATTGATTATTTACATTTAACATTTTTTTCACTTTTTAGTAAAAATATAATGTCTATTTAAACTTTTTGAAATAACTAAAACTTCATTAATTGAACCCAATTATAAGCAATGGCTGAACAACTTTGTTTTTAATTAAAAGATTCTCCATATAGTAACTAATAGTACTATTAGAACCATAATAGAACTTTTATAATTATAAGTCTATTCATCTGTTATTTAGTAGTAAATTCTAAACTAGAAGTAGCACATTCCCTTTTAGTAGGAATTTTTAGAAGAAATAGGCAGCTTTTATTTTAAATATAAAAATAGTTAAAACTTATTTTTAAAGTCCTTATCCAAAATATATTTTTGAAATTTTCCATACAATTAAGTCTAATAAAATTTAAAATTTATTTTATTAGCTATAGTTTATTATTCTTAAAAGTAGATTAATATAATTATAAACATTTTTTAAGAACTAAAGATATAGTAATGACTAAAACTGATTTCTTATTATTTAAATAATGCTTACCCATGAATATATTTTCAAAATAATTATTAAACGCACTAATAATGAGTAAATAATTTAATAGAAAATGAAATAACTATAAACTAAGTTTTTAATTAATTTTTTAGATGCTAGACTAAAATAGATTAAAAAAAGCTGCCCAAAATGGACAGCTTCACATATCTAAAATTAAGTGTTACTTATTGAATTCGTTTCACACTAGTACCATCTGAGTAAACATCAAATACAACGCCTGAATATCCTTGTTGTACTTCTTGACCCAATGTGTTTACAGTCATAATTACATTTGGAATATTTAAGGTCATGTCAACAGCTACTATTTTGCTGAAGGTAAAATCGCCATTGAAATCTGTTTGTTTCAAAC
>CALPVI020000230.1 GCA_943326975.2 Actinomyces viscosus
ACAACTGGGATATAAATAGTGAAACGGTAGAAGAATTTATGCAAAAAATCAGAAGAAGATATTACGCTTAATCTGTTCATTACCTTTTACCTTTTAAATAAACAATGCGCTACATTTTATTGATTTTCACATTTGTTACTTTCTCAGTTTTTTCACAAATTGAAGAAGTAAGACGAATAACTCAAACACTTTGCTCTAAAGAGTTTCACGGGAGAGGTTATGTTAATCAAGGTGATTCAATAGCAGCAGAATATATCGCTAAAGAGTTTAAAAAAATTGGATTGAAGCCTTTGAAAGGAAAAAAATACTTTCAATCTTTTCAATTCAATGTTAATGCATTCCCAGGAAAAATGAATGTTCAAATAGGATCAAAAAAATTGATTCCCGGAATTCACTTTTTAGTAGATCCTTCTTCAGCAAAAGGTTTTACAAATCTTAAACCAAAACCGATATCCATACAAACTGCATTAAGCAAAGATTTACTGATTCAATCAATTAACGAAATAAGGGAAAGTAAAGAATATAATTCTGTTGCTTTAGAATTTCAAAATACTTCAAAAGATACAATTAAATTGTTAGCAGGGATTGCGGATCAAATTGCGGAAATTTTGCCTGTTATTGAGATTTCAAATAAAAAATTAACGTGGTCAGTTGCTCAAAATCAATTAAAATATCCTTATTTAATTGTACAAGATTCTGTTTATCAATCTAATCAAGAATGGAAAATAGAAATTGATGCGCATTTAATCGAGAGCCACAATGCAAGAAATGTTATCGGATATTTAAAGGGTACAGGTGGTAAAAATGCTAAAACATTAGTGTTTTCAGCGCACTATGACCATTTGGGTCAAATGGGATTAGATACTTATTTTCCTGGAGCAAATGATAATGCCAGTGGTACTGCTATTTTGATTAGCATGGCAAAGTATTTCAAAGATTTTCCAATTGATTGTAATATTATATTCATGGCTTTTGCTGGAGAAGAAATTGGGTTGCTTGGATCTAAATATTTTGTTGAAAATCCTTTGGTAAATTTAGATAAAATAAGCTTTTTAGTTAATTTGGATATCATGGGTAGTGGAGAAGATGGTATCACAGTAGTAAATGCAACAAAATTTGAAAAAGAATTTGATGAATTAGTGAAGATTAATGAAGACAAACAACTTTTGAAACAAATCAAAAAAAGAGGTCCAGCTGCTAATTCAGATCATTATTGGTTTTCGGAGAAGGGTGTACCTTCTTTCTTTATTTATACAATGGGGTTGAATAATAATTATCACGATATTTTTGATACTTATGAAGCGCTTTCGTTTCAAGAATACGAAGATATTACACGTTTATTGGTGCGATTCGTCAGTATGTTTTCTCATTCTAAAATGTAGATTACTCCAACTTTTATAAAAAAAATGATGGTTATTTAAAAAATAACCATCATTTTTGAAGACAATATCGCTTTCAAGGAAAGTAAACTAATAACAGAATGAGAATAATACTATTAACTATAACATTAGGTTTATCCCTATTATCCTTTTCACAACCTTACGCAGGTATTAGCTCAAAATCAAAAAAGCCAGACATATCTAAAGCAGCTGGTTGTTTACCTCCTACAACAACAACCATGTTGGAATTAAATAATGTTAGAGCAATGATTCACACAGCAGGAAATCTTTGGCAAATTCCTGGAAAAAATTATTCTCAATATGAAATTCCAAAAAATTCTGGAATTATGTGTTTGTTTACTGCAGCATTATGGTTGGGAGGTACAGATGTAAATAATCAGTTAAAATTAGCAGCGTTACGTTATCGAGACGGACAAGATTATTGGAATGGACCCTTAACTAAAAATTTTGCGGATGTTTCTAAAGAAGAATGTTTAAGATTTGACAAACATTATAACAGTACCCAAGATGATATTAGTGAATTCAATGCATGGTTTCAAGCAGGTGCTGATGATAAATTAAATGGAACTAATACTCAATCAACGTTATTCCCTAATTACAAAATACCAAGCATAATAAAAGAATGGCCAGCCCATGGAGATGTTTCAATAGGACAAGATTATTACTTAGCCCCATTTTACGATAGAAATAACGATGGTGATTATAATTATCAAGATGGTGATTATCCATGGTATGATATAGATAAAACAAAAAATTGTAAAACGGATAAAAGAGTCTCTTTGTATGGTGATATCAATTTTTGGTGGGTAATGAATGATAAAGGAAATCTTCATACTGAAACTAATGCAGATCCAATTGGTATGGAGATTAGAGCTCAAGCTTTTGCCTTTGCATCAAACGATGAAGTAAACAGTATGACTTTCTATAATTATGAGCTAATTAATAGAGGTACACAAACATTGTATAATACCTATTTTGGGTTTTTCACAGATGGTGCATTAGGAAATCCAAACGATGATTTTGTAGGATGTGATGTAAATAGGGGTTTAGGTTATTATTACAATGGAAATAATTTTGATTCAGACATGTCTGGTTTTAAAGGTTATGGAAATAATCCTCCAGCAGTAGGAGTAGATTTCTTTGAAGGACCTTATCAAGATGAAGATGGTATAGATAATGCATTTGGAATTGGAGTTGGTGAAGCTTTAAATGGAATTGGATATGGAGATGGAATCATCGATAATGAACGATACGGAATGCGTCGTTTTTTATATTATAGTAATACTACGAATGGAGCAAATCCTAATCAAACCGATCCAACTGCTGCAAATGATTATTACAATTATTTAAGAGGTAGATGGAAAGATGGTACTCCTTTTTTATATGGCGGAAGCGGTCATATTTCTGATCCAGATGCAAACCCAATGGTTCCCTGTGATTTTATGTTTCCTGGTGATACAGATCCTTTAGGATGGGGTACAGGAGGTAATCCACAACCTTTATGGACAGAACAAACTGCAGGTAATGTTCCAAATGATAAGCGCTTTTTAGAATCAGCTGGACCATTTATATTGAAACCCGGTGCTGTAAACAATATTACTGTTGGTATTACTTGGGCAAGAGCGCAATCTGGAGATCCTTTTGAATCAGTAAAAGTATTAAAAGTTGCAGATGATAAAGCGCAAGCTTTATTTGAAAATTGTTTCAAAGTGTTAGAAGGACCTCATGCACCAAATTTAGAAATTCAAGAATTAAATAATGAGTTGGTTCTCTATCTTTCGAATCCTATTAATTCGAATAATTATCAAGAAAAATATGAAGAACATGATCCTTTTATTTTTTCAAATCTGCCAAATATTGATAAAAAATATAGATTTCAAGGTTACCAAATTTATCAATTGAAGTCAAATTCAATTACTTTATCTGATTTAGAAGATGTAACAAAAGCTCGATTAGTTGGACAATGTGATATCAAAGATAACTTTTCAAGAATAATCAATTTTGAGTTTGATGAAAACTTACAAGCAAGTATTCCAGTTGAAAAGGTAGTTGGTGAAAATCAGGGAATTAGGCATTCATTTAAATTGACAGAAGATTTGTTTGCTTCTGGTACAGCTCAACTAGTCAATTTTAAAACCTACTATTATATGGCAGTAGCATATGCTACTAATAATTATAAAACATTTATTTCTGATGATCCTCTAGCGATAGATGGACAAAGAAAAGTGTATATTAAAAGTAGAAAAGCTGCTTATGGAAATGTAAAAGTGGTTGCTGCAACACCACACAATTCTTTACCAGAATCAGATGGGACGTTACATTATTTAGAATATGGAGTTTCACCTGAAATTACGAGATTAGATGGTACAGGGAATGGTAATAGAAACATTGAATTGACATCAAATACTACAAATTCCATTTTAGAAAGTGGATTTATTTCAACTCCTAGTTATAAAATAGGTAATGGACCAATCAATGTAAAAGTAATTGATCCTTTAAATGTTGTGGATGGTTACTTTGAATTGAAATTTAAAAATTATAAATCTATATCTTCTTATCCTGATTACAATTCAGCAGATACGGCTAGTTGGGTTGTTTATCGATACGATAAAGAAGGAGGGGTTTTAATTGATTCAATTTCATCTTCATCAACTATTGCTACTGAAACAGAACAATTGATACCTGAATGGGGAGTTTCAGTTCAAATCGCACAAAATAAATATATTGCAGGTTCATCATTGGCTGATTATGTCACCACTCCTATAGTTTCCAGTATTTATTTCAAAGATTCTACGCATAGATGGTTGACAAACGTCGTTGATGATGCCGCATATTACCCTACAAATTGGATAAGAAGTGGAGTTTTCACACCTACAGCAACAGATAGTAATTC
>CALPVI020000231.1 GCA_943326975.2 Actinomyces viscosus
ATAAGGATTCTACAGAAACTTCAGGGATTTCATTTTCAACTAAGCCATTTTTAATGAAAATAAAATTATATCCGAAATCATTTGAACCTACTAATCTATATCCTTTCTTTTTAGCTAATTTAGTCATAGCTATCGGTGAAGCACCATGATAAATAGGGTGTTTTCCAGGGTACATGTAATTTGGGTCGTAAGGAACTATAATATCATTTAACCCAAATTCGTTGTGTGTTTCAATAATAACAACTTGTGGTTGAACAATATCGATTTTGTCCCAGATCCAATAATCATTTCCGTCTATATCAATTGAAAGTAAGCCAATTTCTCCCGATAATCCTGCGGATTTTATTAATTCGTTAATATTGTCTCTATTGATATAACTATAAATAAACTTTGGAGGATATATATGTTTATGTGGGTATTTTCCGAAAAAATATTTTCCTCTTTCAATCGCTTTTTTATTTCCATCCATGAAAAGTCCTGTCCAATTGTGATGAAAATATAGATTTGCCGAATTACTATTAATTCCATCATCGGAACCAAATTCAATAAATGTTTTGTTAGTCATTCCAATAATTGAGAAAATAAAAAGTAATTTTCCATCTTCTTCAAATTGAGAAAAGACACGAAAACCAGTTTCATTTAATTTAGGTAATGTATTGTTCTTTAGTTGTGCTTGATATTGAAGATATAAATTTCGTTGATTAATCTGAACAGTCGCAGAAAAACGGTCTTTAATAAAATAATAGAGAAAATGTTTCTTTAAAATATGTTTTAACCAGTTTTTCATGCCTTAATTCTTTATTCAAAGTTATGATTTCTAAATCGAAATCATTCTTTTCTTTTTAAATATTTCTTAAATAGCGTTAACTTTATACTATAATTGAAGAATTGAAAATAAATGAAATTACAAGATACGATTAAAGCAGTTGAAATATTCCATGATTCTTTTGGAATTAAAAATAATTATGAACCTACAGTTGATTTAGATCAGAAAGAAATCGAACTACGACACAGATTGATGGAAGAGGAAAATAATGAATATTTAGAAGCAGCAAAAAACGGAGATATCGTTGAGGTCGCAGATGCATTAGGTGATCAGTTGTATATTTTATGTGGAACTATACTTAAGCATGGTTTACAACACAAGATTGCAGAAGTATTTGAAGAAATTCAACGTTCAAATATGAGTAAATTAGATGCAAATGGTAAACCAATTTACAGAGAAGATGGAAAAATCATGAAATCAGATTTGTATTTTAAGCCAAATATTAAATCAATTATAGAATAATATACAGTTGATTCATTTCAATTGAACTCAAATCCTTAATTTTACAGAAAAATTAATACCCATGTTTACAGATTTCATTAAAGAATTACAATGGAGAGGTATGATTCAAGATATCATGCCAGGAACAGAAGAGCAACTTGCTAAAGAAATGACAACAGGTTACTGTGGTTTTGATCCAACTTCAGATTCTTTACATGTAGGTAATTTGTTGCCAATTATGTTACTCAAACATTTGCAATTAGCTGGGCACAGACCGATTGCTTTAGTAGGAGGAGCAACAGGAATGGTTGGTGACCCATCTGGTAAATCTGCAGAACGTAATTTATTAGATGAAGAGACGCTTCAAAAAAATATTGATGGGGTTAAAGCGCAATTGCAAAAATTCTTAGAATTCAATGATGGAGATAATGCAGCGATCTTAGTGAATAATTTGGATTGGATGAAAGAAATGTCATTCATCGATTTTATAAGAGAGGTAGGGAAACACATCACTGTCAATTATATGATGGCGAAAGATTCTGTTAAAAAGCGAATTGAAACTGGGATTTCTTTTACTGAATTTTCTTATCAGTTATTGCAAGGGAATGATTTTGTTCATTTGAATAAAAATTACAATTGTAAATTACAATTTGGTGGTTCTGATCAGTGGGGAAATATTACGACAGGTACTGAATTAATCAGAAGAAAAAATGGTGGAGATGCTTTTGCTTTTACATGTCCATTATTAACAAAATCAGATGGTGGTAAATTTGGTAAAACAGAATCTGGAACAGTTTGGTTAGATCCTGAAAAAACTTCTCCTTATGCTTTTTACCAGTTTTGGTTAAATGCTTCTGATGAAGATGCTAAAAAATTGATTCGTTTTTATACTTTAATTTCCAAAGAAGAAGTTGAGCGAATCGAAGCTGAACATAATGAAGTTCCACATTTAAGAATTTTACAAAAAGCAATCGCTGAAGAAGTAACTACTCGCGTACATGGTGAAGATGCTTTAAAAACAGCAATTGCTGCATCAAATATACTTTTCGGGAAATCTTCGGCTGAAGATTTGAAGTCGTTATCTGAGAATGATTTTTTATCCATTTTTGAAGGAGTTCCTCAAGCAAAAGTTAAAAAAGCAGCAATTGAATCAGGATTAAGAATAGTTGATGCTTTAGTAGGAGAGACAAACTTTTTATCTTCAAATGGTGAAGCGAGAAGAGAATTAAAAGCAAATGCAATCGCTGTGAATAAAGAAAAAGTTACAGAAGAATATTTGCTTTCTGCAAACGATTTGATTAATGATAAATATGTATTGTTAGGAAAAGGAAAAAAAACAAACTTTATCTTAATTGCAGAATAATTTAAATTATAAAAAATTAAGAGCCAATCCAAAAGATTGGCTTTTTTTATTCATATTCTATTTTCCAAAGAAATAAGCCATGTGCTGCGATTGAAGTTGAGGCTGAACTTCTATTTTTATCTTCTAAGATTTGAATGATATCATATGGTTGTATGATTCCTTTTCCTACATCTAATAAGGTACCAACTGTCGCTCTTACCATATTTCGTAAAAAGCGATTTGCTGTTATTTCAAAATAAGCATTTTCATCGTCAATTTTTATCCATTTTGCATTTGTAACAGAACAGATATTTGTTTTAACGTCGGTATGTAATTTTGAAAATGATGTAAAATCTTTCTTTCCGATTAAAAGTTTTGCAGCTTCATTCATTTTGTCAAAATCAATAACATATGGAATGTAAAGACTTTGATTTTGTTTAAATGGATTTTTTTTGAAATTTACAAAATAGCGATAAGTTCTTTCTGTGGCACTGAATCTTGCATGATCATCTTGAGTAACAGGATAACAATTTTGAATAGCAATTGAAAAGGGTAGCATTCGGTTTAATTTTGCTACTATATCATCGATTTTAAAATTTTCAGGTAAATCAACATGAAAAATATAATGATGCGCATGAACACCAGTATCTGTTCTACCACAACCGACTATTTCAACTGGATGATTTGAATTTAGTTTTGTAAAACAATTTTCAATTTCTTCTTGTACTGATTTGTCTTTCGGTTGACGTTGCCAACCTGAAAAAGGAGTTCCATTGTAAGAGATTTCGAAATAATAGCGTTGCATGGTTGCAAATATAGGGAAATTAGATATTAGAATCGCTTCGCTCTTAGGTATTAGAAGTTAGCTTAATTATATATGACTTAAATTAAATTTCAATTATTAATCTTTAAAATTGAATTGATTAATTCAAATTCAAAATTTCCCTATCCTTTCGCTTGACTTGTCCCAATCAAAAACATCGTTGGATTTTTCTCCAAATCATAAGCTTTTTCTCTCCATTCTGAGATAGAATATGTTTTCACCGAACCATTTGGTATGGTAAGGTTATGAGCAATACATAATTTCGTTTGATCAGATAATTCATTTAATAAATCATCTAATACGTTCATATTTCTAAAAGGAGTGTCCATAAAAATATGCGTAGCACCTGTTCTTCTTGTATCTCCTTCGAAATCTTTCATTTTTTTAACTCTGTCTTTACGTTCTTTCGGTAAGTATCCGTGAAATGTAAATTGTTGTCCACTGAAACCACTTCCCATTAATCCTAAAAGAATAGAAGAAGGTCCAACTAATGGTAAGACTTCAACTTCGTGTTCATGAGCCAAAGCAACCAATTCGGCACCTGGATCAGCAACTCCTGGACAACCCGCATCTGAGATTACAGCCATTGTTTCGCCATTTAAAACAGGCTTCAACATTTTGTATAATTCGTCTGTTGGCGTTTTTTTATTTAAAATGAAAAATTTAGATTCATCTATTGGAAATTCACGATCCATTTTACGTAATAAACGTCGCGCCATTTTTATATCTTCTACAGCAAAAAAACGAATGCTTGTTGCAATTGAAATGACATCAGCTGGAATAATATCTGTTACTGATTCACCACCAAGTGTTGAGGGTAACATGTAAATTTTCCCTTTTACAA
>CALPVI020000232.1 GCA_943326975.2 Actinomyces viscosus
CTTCCAAATATGTAAATAAAGGCATTAATTCACCATTTAAATTAGTTTGACTTCCTCTCTCAATAATTGAGTCAGGATCTTCACCAAACATTGCCGGAAATACTTCATCTATTAAATTATTTCCAAAATCTTCTGAGGCGTCTAAAGGTAATTCACAAGGTAAATTATCAACAGCCATTACTGCAATTACTCCTTCTTTCGTGAAATCATCTTCTGCTTCAGTGATCGGATTGTATCCATAAATTGGATCTGCAATTTTACTTGGGCGAATTGTACAACCAATAGCTGAGTCAATATCACATGAAATATCAGCTACAACAGATAAACGATTTGTAGATTTTTTTAAGTCTTCTCTGGTTATAATAATTGGAGATTTATTACTCCAAAAGTGACAAGGAATATACATATCTGTATTATCCAAAAATCTTGGAAAAGTTGATTTATATAATTCTGGATTAGAATAAAAATCTTTTTTATCAAAAGTAGTTTCATCTTTTCTTCCAAAGTATCCGTCTACTTCTATATGAGTGAAAACTGGTTCATCGAAATTACCATTCATGTATTCATCAACAGTAACTTCTTTGATTGGCAATAATTTTATAATTTCTCTCGCACCATTTCCGACTCTTCCAAATCCTGTTAATACAATTCTTGTATTCTTAGGTAAAATAACCTTTTTTAATTCTTGTTCTACTTCAGCACGATTCACACATAAATGTGCTGGTTTAATAGTATATAACTTATGTTTTAAACCATAAGTCAAAAAACCATTATAGGCACCAACGATACCTGCATATCTACCAAATCCAATAATACGCTTATTGAATTTATCCTTAAGAACTTCGTAATCAATTAATTGTATTTTATTATCTAAAATCGCTTTTAATAAATTTCTATTGTATGGTTGTTTTTTAAAAGTATGCGAAAAGAACATAAATTTCTTATTCGGAATCAAATCGCCAATATTCACTTCTTTCACTCCTGCAATCAAATCGCAAACGCTCAAATCTTCTTGAACCGTAATTCCTTCAGCGATGTAATCTTCATCTTTGTAAGCTCTCACTTGACTCGGTTGAACAATTACCTTTACATTTGGAAACTTTGTCTCTACTTGTTTACATTGTTTAGGAGTAAGCGGAACTCTTTTATCTGGAGGTACTTTTCCTTCGCGAATAATTCCTAATGTTACTTCTCTCATTTTCTTTAATTCTTGTGGGTTTAAATTAACTTAATGGTTCTTTTAAGATATAAGCATCGATGAATTCTCTCACACACCCTTCTCCACCTTTTTTACCTAAAATTACATCTACATTGCTTTTCACTATATCAACGGCATCAGATGGACATGCTGAAAAACCAATTTGTTTAATAATTTCCAAATCATTTATATCATCTCCAACCATTGCGACATTTTCTAACTGAATAGCTAATTTTTCACAAATATCGGTCAAAATATTTAATTTTCTATCTCTACCCACATAAAAATGTTGAATTCCTAACAATTCAGCTCTAGACTTGACCATTTCAGATTTAAATCCAGAAGATATAATAGCAACTTGAAAGTCATTTTTTGTTAGATGAATGATTGCCATACCATCTTTGGTATTATACTTTTTAAACTGATCTCCGCTTTCAGTATAGTACATTCCGCCGTCTGTCATAACTCCGTCAACATCTAAAACTAAAAGTTTAATTTTATCTAATTTTTTCCTCCAAATATCAGGTTTATACATTGGCTTAAAAAGCAAAGAATGTAAGTCTATTGTATTTTCCTCACATACAGCTTGTAAATCAAACAAAGACATTTCTAACACATTTTCAATATTGAAATCTGCTAAAAAATCTTGAAAATCAACTCCGTATTTTGCGCAAATACCTTTTATATTTTGTTCTAAAAACACCATTTATTGAATGTTGAATTATGAATGTTAGATTATTAATTTAACATCTAACAATCAAAATCTAAAATTTTATACTATATCATTTTATACCCTACAGCTTCTGCAACTGGACGAAGCGTATTCAGTAAGGTTTTAAATTCTTCGTGATTCAATTGTTGTGATGCATCTGATTTTGCAACAGATGGATTAGGGTGCGCTTCAATCAAAAGTCCGTCAATACCCATTGCAACACAAGCACGCGCTAACGAAGGTACGCCATAAGCATAACCCATCGCATGACTTGGATCCAAAATAACAGGTAAGTTTGTTTTGTCTTGTAGCCATGCTACACCACACAAATCTAAAGTAAAACGCGTTCCTGTTTCAAAGGTACGAATACCTCTTTCACATAAAATCACATTTTCATTCCCACCCGATAACACAAATTCAGCTGCTTGAACAAATTCTTGTAAAGTAGTACCAAAACCTCTTTTAATTAAAACTGGTTTTCTAGTTTTTGCGCAAGCACGCAAAATACCTTGATCGTACATTGCCTTCGCTCCTACTTGGATTACATCTGAATATTCAATAACATCTTGAATTTGAGTAGCATCTCTTACTTCTGTGATTACGTTTAAACCATATTCATCACGCATTTTAGCTAACAACTTTAAGCCTTCTAATTCCAATCCCTGGAAACTATATGGACTTGTTCTCGGTTTATAACAACCTCCACGTAAAGTACTTAATCCTAACTCTTTCAATAATTCTGAAGATTGACGAATTTGTTCTTCTGATTCAACTGAACAAGGACCACCAATTAACACCGTATTATTCGTTTTTCCACCAATCGTTATATCACCAATTTTCACTTCTCTTTTCTCTGCTCGGTATCCTTTAGCAGATAATTGCATATCATTTGGAAACACCCAAAATTGTTCAGCTACACCCTCTAATAAAGAAGGTAATTCTTTCACACCTGACCCTGTGATTAATGTCTGTTTGCCATTTGTCACAACATGAAATGCTCTATGTTGAGCTGCTAATTGAATTGCTTCTTGCTCTGAAATTGAATTTTTTAATTCTATAATCATAATTCTCCTTTAATCAAATTTACAAATGTTACAATTCCACTTGCCTTTCCTTCCAAAGACAAAACTGGAAAATAAGTAATTGGAAAAGCACAATTTTTAATCGTTTTTAACATCGAAAAAACAGTGTCTTTTTCTAATAAATGTTTTGGATTTGAATTGATCAATTCAAGCACATTTATGTTATTTAAATCTTTAATATTCCTCAATATTCCCTTACGAACATCCGCATTAGAAATCAAACCTTTAAATTGTTTTTCTTCATTTATAACCAAACAAAATCCTAGATTTCCTGATTCAATCGTTTTTAAAACATTTTCAAATGATAATTCTTTTTCTTCCAAAACTGGTGATTCACCCAATGGAATCATGAAATCTTTTATTTCAAATTCGGATTCAACTTCTCTTTTCGTTAAATTCATCAATGCATGTCCAATACTTGGCGCATTAAACAGATAAGACCCTGAAACAGAAGAGCTAACTCCCATATTTCTTAAGATAAATGAAACTTCGCCATTTACACCACCATCAACATGAATTGATTTTTGAGGAAACAACTTACTGAATTTTCTAATTTTCGAAAAATTGTACGTATCAAATTTACCTCCACTTTGTCCTGGTATTGTTGCCATAATCAAAATGAAATCAAACGAATGATAATCTTTAAAAACTTCAATATCTGTTGGAGTTATTACAGCCAAACCTTTTTTTCCAGTTACAGTTGATGGAATTATCAATTGTTCTTTTAAATCCTCATACTGAAAAGTAATATATTCAACAGGATTTTCTTCCAGTAACTGATAATATTTAGAAGGCTGTTCAGTAATAATATGTAAGTCAATTGGTAATTCACACCATTCACGTATCAACTTAATATCCTCAAAAACAGACAAATCATCATTACAATCTACATGTAGCATTTCTACTTGATGTTGAACTAAATCTTCAATAACTTCTTTCAACGGCCGCTTTTTATCGCTGTATATAGATGCTGAAATTTTCATGTTAGTTTTCTTTTTGGTAAAGTAACGTAAAGATAATGATTTTGTGAAATTACAAACAATGTAATACAGATATAATAATAACTTCTATTTAATAGATATTTCTAATTTTGTAGTTATGGATGCAATCAATATTAAAAATCAAGTTTATTCTGGAGCTGAAGGAAGAAAAAGTTTGGTAGACTTAACTATTCCTGCTGAATTTAACAATCAATTAATTGTGTTTATTCATGGTTATATGGGATATAAAGATTGGGGTTGTTGGAATATA
>CALPVI020000233.1 GCA_943326975.2 Actinomyces viscosus
GGCTTAATCATTTCTAAATACCAAGAGCAGAAATCATCCCAAACTAATTTGTAAATCGTCATTAATGCCTCAGAAATTCTAAACTTTTCAAACAAATCATTGATTTCAACCAATGTTTTATTAAATTTTGAATCAAACCATTCTATAGCTTTTGTAGAAGATTTAGGCTGTTCAATATCCTTCACTTCCCAAGCATCGATCAAACGGAATGCATTCCAAACTTTATTTGTAAAGTTTCTACCTTGCTCACATTGAGATGTATCAAAAGGTAAATCATTTCCAGCTGGCGAAGAAATCAAAATACCAACACGTACACCATCTGCTCCGAATTTTTCAATCAATTCAATAGGATCTGGAGAATTACCTAATGATTTCGACATTTTTCTACCTAATTTATCACGAACAATACCTGTGTAATAAACATTTTTAAAAGGTAACTCACCTAAATATTCATATCCTGCAATTATCATTCTTGCCACCCAGAAAAACATAATTTCGGGTGCTGTAACTAAATCATTTGTTGGATAGTAATATTTAATTTCATCATTTCCTGGTTTTGTTAAACCATTGAACATAGAAATTGGCCATAACCAGCTTGAAAACCATGTATCTAATACATCTTCATCTTGTTTTAAATCGGCAGCTGTAATTGCTTTCCCTGCTTTTTCAGAAGCTAATTGAATTGCTTCATTTTCTGTTTTTGCAACAACATAATCATTCGCTCCTGTTCCAAAATACCATGCCGGAATTCTATGTCCCCACCATAATTGACGAGAAATACACCAATCTTTTACATTCTCCATCCAATGACGATAAGTATTTTTTAACTTATCTGGGTGAAATTGAATGTTTCCATTCATTACATTATCCAATGCTGGTTGTGCCAATTCTTTCATAGAAACAAACCATTGCAATGATAATTTTGGTTCGATAACAGCATCTGTTCTTTCAGAAAAACCAACTTTGTTAATATGATCTTCTGTTTTAACTAAATAGCCTTTATCGTATAATTCTTTTTCAATCAATTTACGAACTTCAAAACGATCTTTCCCTTCGTAATGCAATCCATTTGCATTTAAAGTTCCATTATCATTTAAAATCTCAATTGTTTCTAAATTGTGTTTTTTTCCTAATTCGTAGTCATTTACATCATGAGCAGGTGTAACTTTCAAACAACCTGTACCAAATTCTGTATCTACATATTCGTCTAAAATTACAGGTATTGTCCTGTTCGCAATTGGTACAATTACTTTTTTTCCATGTAAATGCTTGAATCGTTCATCTGTAGGATTGATACAAATTGCAGAATCTCCTAAAATTGTCTCTGGTCGAGTAGTTGCAATAGTTAACCAACCATCTTCTGATCCAGCTATTTTGTAACGAACGTAAAACAATTTAGAATTTACTTCTTTGTGATTTACTTCTTCATCAGAAACGGCAGTAAGTGCCTCAGGATCCCAATTCACCATACGAACACTTCTGTAAATTTTTCCTTTTTTATATAAATCAACAAAAACATCTAATACAGATTCAGAATACTCTGGATCCATTGTAAACCCTGTTCTTTCCCAATCACATGAAGCACCTAACTTCTTTAATTGTTCCAATATAATACCTCCGTGTTTATCTTTCCAAGCAAAAGCATGTTGTAAAAATTCATCACGTGTCAGATCTGATTTCTTGATTCCTTCCGCTCTTAATTTCTGCACAACCTTTGCTTCAGTAGCAATAGAAGCATGATCTGTTCCTGGTACCCAACAAGCATTTTTCCCTAACATTCTTGCACGACGAACTAAAACATCTTGAATGGTATTATTCAACATATGGCCCATATGCAAAACTCCCGTTACATTTGGAGGAGGAATGACGACTGTATAAGCTTCTCTATCATCTGGTTCTGAATGAAAGTACCCTTTGCTCATCCAGTAAGAATACCATTTTTCTTCAGCCTTTATTGGCTCATACGTCTTTGGAATTTCCATGTTTATTGTAATTTGAATACAAATTTAGTTTTAATTCTAAAAAGAGCAAAGAACTGAAGCATTAAAGCAACGATTTTTCTCTTCTTTTATTATTTTTGATAATAGAATTTTTATCATATTTTGATAAGAATTTTCTATATAATTTGGTAACATAACAAATAATTCTATTTATGAAAAATGTACCATTATCTATACAATTTCTAGGTGCGACTTCTACTGTAACAGGTTCAAAGCATTTATTAAAAACACCCGAGGCGAAAATATTAATTGATTGCGGGCTTTTTCAAGGTTTAAAATCATTACGCTTAAAAAACAGAGAAGAATTACCTGTAAATATAAAGGACATTGATTTCTCGATTATTACTCATGCGCATTTGGATCATTGTGGATATATACCTGTTTTAGTTAAGAATGGATTCAATGGAAAATTTTATATGACTCCCCCAACAAGAGATTTAGTTGAAATCATTTTAAGGGATAGTGCTAAAATTCAAGAAGAAGACGCTAAAAAAGCAAATGAAGAAGGCTATTCGAAACATTCACCTGCCAAACCATTGTACACAGAAAATGATGTTGAACGTGCATTAAAACATTTTGAAGTAAAAAACGACAATGAATGGATTAAATTAACAAATAATATCTCATTCCAATTTAGGAAAAATGGACATATACTAGGAGCTACTTTTATCGAAATCGATTGTTTTGGTAAAAGGATTGTTTTCTCTGGAGATATAGGTAGAAACAATAGTGAATTACTTAATTCTCCTGAAAAACCTGAAGAAATTGATTATCTTATACTTGAAAGCACATACGGTGACCGACTTCACCCCATTAATAATCCATTAGATGATCTAGAAGAAGCAATTTTATCTACCATTGAAAAAGGAGGGAATTTACTAATTCCAAGTTTTGCTGTAGGTCGTGCTCAAGAAATCATGTATCTCATAAATGTCTTAAAAGAACAAAAACGGATTCCGAATATTCCTGTTTATTTAGATAGTCCAATGGGAGCTGATGCTACTGAAATATTTTTAAATCACCCGCTTTGGCATAAATTAAAAGGTGTTGATATACATAAAGTGAGTAGACATGTGAGCATAATCAGAGATTATCATGATACTATTAAAATACTTAAAGACAAAACAAGTAAAATCATTATAGCAGCAAGTGGTATGTTGACTGGCGGACGTGTTTTAACTTATTTAAAAGAATATGGACCACTTCATGATAACACGATTCTTTTAGTTGGATACCAAGGTGAAGGAACTAGAGGTCGTGCACTTCAAGAAGGTTTAAAAGAAATTAAGTTACAAGGTAAATATGTAGATATCTATGCTGAAGTTCGTTCAATAGAATCCATGTCAGGTCATGCAGATCAAAGTGAAATGTTGAATTGGCTGAAGAACTTACGTAAAACTCCTTCAAAAATTTTCTTAGTACATGGAGAACCTCAAGCATTAGATGTATTTCGTGTAAAAATCCAATCAGAATTAGGAATAGAATCAATTATACCTCAATTTGCTGAGGAATTCAACTTAAACGACTAATCAATTCAAAATGGGAAATCACGAAGATATTTTAATCAAAAAAGCCTCTGGAAAAGACGAATATTTTTCTTTTGAAAAACTACGCAATTCCTTACTACATTCTAACGCATCAATTGATCAAGCAGAACAAATTGTTCAAACATTAAAAAATCAAATACATCAAGGAATAAGTACAAAAAAGATATACAGTATGGCTTATCGAATGCTGAAAAAACAATCTTCTCAAAATGCTTCACGCTACTATTTAAAACAAGGAATCATGGAATTAGGTCCTTCAGGATTTCCTTTTGAAAAATTCATTGGAGAATTATTTAAACACGAGGGCTATACAACAGAAGTTGGTATAATTTTACAAGGTAAATGTGTAACGCATGAGATTGATGTTTTGTGTCAAAAAGAAAACA
Organism: Actinomyces viscosus; assembly: GCA_943326975.2. Taxonomy (GTDB): domain Bacteria; phylum Bacteroidota; class Bacteroidia; order Flavobacteriales_D; family Crocinitomicaceae; genus CAIUKX01. The sequence goes on from CALPVI020000233.1 coordinate 3,934, forward strand.
CGCTAATGATGATGGAATGTAAATACAAAAATCAAGGAGGTTTGTCTGTTGACGTAAAAGTCCCCTTATACATTCACTCTCGATTTGAAGACATAAAAGAACACAAAACAACAACTAAAAACTTTACGGATATTAAAGGTTGGATTGTTACTAATTCCCGTTTTACTGATGATGCTTTAACTTATGGAAATTGTAGAGGGCTTCATTTATTAGGTTGGGATTACCCACATTCAAGATCTTTAAAAGAAATCATTGATGATTCTGGACTATATCCTCTAACATGCTTATCTTCGTTGACGCAAGA
>CALPVI020000234.1 GCA_943326975.2 Actinomyces viscosus
CAGCTTGTAAATGAGAACCTCCGATATGATAAAAATTTAATTTTCTATCTTTCAAAGCGATCATTGAATCCATTTGATGAAACAATCGATTCCAATTTTCACTTGTATCCGTAAAAAATTGAAATTGATTTTTTTCAAAATGAATAAAGGGATATTTAGCTTTTAGATTAGTGTCGAGATGTAAAAAATCAGGTTGAGGATAATGGCTCAATGAAATAGCAATTGAATCTTGTCCAAAGAGTTGAAATGAAATTACAACAAATAGTAAGCAAACAGTATGTTTCATTTTTTTGATCATTTCTATACTCAGAATTCAATCCAGTCGAATTGTGTTAATTTAATGGAGTTGTTTCTCCTGCTTTCCATTTAGCATATTCAGCAATTAATGCTTCATAAAATAATTGAGATGCAATACTCGCGCCACGATGCGTGAAGTGAATGTAATCTTTTCCTGCCAAACCTTTATCTACCCATGAAGGCATAGCATTTTTCCCACCCATTGCCGCAAATAAATCCCAATATGCTGCTTTTTCTTTTCCAGCAATTTTCTTTAATTGCTCAACACAATAAGGAAGCAAAGGATAGCTTTCATAAATCCCATTAGATAAATAAGACATATCGCTTGGGCCTATAAAAACAATTGTTGCTCCAGGATTTAGTTTTTTAACTAACCGAATATGACTTTGTAATGAATTTGCATAACGTCGAACGGCCGAACTATCTTTAAAAAATGGTACGGCATTTCCTCCAAATTGCATGATAACTAATTTTGAATTTAGATCACTATTCATTTTGCTGAAAGACGTGTAATCAATTGCTCCAAAGATATTACCACTACAACCTCTCATGGCTATATTGTCTACTTGTACACCATAGTCTCCTTCTAATGAGAAACCACAAATTGTCGGACTCACATGACTTGAGAATACATACTTTAATTTTCCAGGAGCACCTGCAAAACTTAAAGGTAGAGCATGGTATTTACCATCTGTAATTAAACTGTCTTCGTGAATAATCTTCCCATTTTGGTATATTTTAAGTGCACATGGTTGAATACAACTTGTATAGAAAAGTTTTACATTGTTGTAAATTTTGGCTCTTTTGTAGGCCATTTTGTGTGGTTCGATTTCTATCCAACCTTCTTGTTTTGAGAATGTTTTAATTAAATTGGTGTCGTAAGTTTCCGCAGTAAAACGAGCAGCAGAACCTAAAGAACCATATCTTCTGTTTTTTAATTTTTCGCCACCATAACAAGTATAACGCATGAAATTACTTGAGAATGTTTGTTTGAATGTTTGAGTCGTATAGACATTTGTTGCAGGTATAAGTCCGGGTCCATTGCCTCCAAATTGTGTTTGAAGTCTTTGACGAATATAACCTGTCATTCGGTCGCCTTCAATTTGAGAATCACCATAATGTAGAATATGGATTTTGCTTTTTTCTTCAGCGACTTTATCCAATAATTGAAAAAATTGAATCAATTCTGTTTTTGCACCTTCTGTTAGTACTAATTGCGTTCTACTTTCTGTTGATAATTCTCCTCCTGAGGGAGCTCCTAAACTTCCGTCTGATTTCCCATCGTGCTTGATTAAATCAGAAGGTTCATCTAATTCTATGCTTGCAGTATCAACATCAGCTACAATTTTAGTAATGTCTTTCTTTTCTTGTTTTTTAGGATGAAGAAATTCTTCTAAGGTTAAAAAATGAAGATGCGTATTTCCAATTTTCCAACCTTCCTTTGGCGCAAAATAAACCAACGGAGAAAGTATTAGTAAAATACTAACAATAAAAATTACACTACTGTAAGGTTTAATTTCTTTCAACGTAAAAATTTGGAGTGTGAAATTAAGAATTTTTTTTAATCTTCTTTTGTTAGAAAGGCAGTCGGCTGGGGAAAAACACCTTCTCTTTCCATGTGTTTGTCTTTTAGAAATATTTTTAAGTGTTCTTCTGCTTTTTGATTAACTAAATTTGCACTTACAAAAATAAATGCGTCACTAATAAAGTTTACATTGTATTTACCTGAATAAGTAGTGTTTCCAATCGTATATTTTATAGTTCCGTCAATTAATATTTCTATTTTGATTGCAGCCGAATCAATTCCAACTATTTCATTTCCAATCTCCATTGAATAAGCCGGTATCATTCCTGAAAAGTTTCCACAGTATTTTTTCTTTAATTTTATTTGACTAAAACTTAAGAACGGTAGTAAAAAAAGAAATGCAATAACAAATTTCATCATCTATATTGTTTACACAAAAATAGAATTTTAACTGATAATAGGTTTTGCAATCTTTCAACATTATAAATATTTGAACTCGATTTTAGTTAATAAAATTTTAATAAACAAAATAAAAAGGTGTAACATTTCATCTTACAATTAATTAATTTTACACCACTAAAAACGACAAGCAATACGATGAAACAGTATCACGATTTAATGAAGCATATTTTGGAAAACGGTGTTAAGAAAGAGGACCGTACAGGTACAGGAACAATTTCTGTTTTTGGACACCAAAGTCGCTACGATCTTTCCAAAGGTTTTCCTTGTTTAACGACAAAGAAATTACATTTACGCTCAATTATTGTAGAATTATTATGGTTTTTACAAGGTGATACTAATATCAAGTATTTAAAAGAGAATAACGTTTCTATTTGGGACGAATGGGCAGATGAAAATGGTGATTTAGGTCCAGTTTATGGACACCAATGGAGAAGCTGGCCAGCCAAAGACGGAGGTACAATTGACCAAATCACAAAGTTGGTTGATCAATTGAAGAATAATCCTGATTCACGTCGTTTAATTGTTTCTGCTTGGAATGTTGCTGATGTTGATAATATGGCTTTACCTCCTTGTCATACAATGTTTCAGTTTTACGTTGCGAATGGTAAATTAAGTTGCCAATTGTATCAACGAAGTGCAGATGTGTTTTTAGGTGTTCCTTTCAATATAGCATCTTACGCATTGTTGACCATGATGTTAGCGCAAGTTGTCGGTTTAGAGCCAGGAGAATTTGTTCATACCTTAGGTGATGCTCATTTGTATAGTAATCACATTGAACAAGCAAATCTACAATTGACAAGAGAGTGTAGAGAATTGCCTATTATGAAAATCAATCCAGAAGTGAAAGATATTTTTTCTTTTAAATTGGAAGATTTTGAATTAGTGGGGTATGATCCTCACCCGCACATTAAAGCAGCAGTTGCTGTTTAACTTTAAATATAAGATTGCGTTTTTAGATTGATTATTAATTCTTATTAAACATGAAAGTTTCTTTAATAGTTGCTATGGACCTTGAAAGAGGGATTGGAAAAAACAATGATTTGATGTGGCACTTGCCAGCAGATATGAAATTTTTCAAAGAAACTACCACAGGACATGTTGTTGTAATGGGAAGAAAAAATTATGAATCTATACCAGAAAAATATAGACCATTACCAAATCGTGAGAATGTTGTTTTGACGAGAAATGAAGATTACGCTGCACCTGATTGCTTGGTTTTTCATTCCATTGAAGAGTGTATTTCGCATTATTCAACTAAAAATGAAGATAAAACTGTGTTTATTATTGGTGGTGGTGAAATTTATAAAAAGGCATTAGAATTAAATTGTGTTGAAGAAATGTTTATCACGCATGTAAATAAATCATACGATGCAGATACTTTTTTTCCAGAAATAAATGCTGCGATTTGGAAATCTACTTCTATTTTGACTCATGAGAAAGATGAGAAAAATCAAGCAGGATTTGAAATCAAACGATACACTAAAATTTAGATCTACAAAATGAGCAAACAATTTTTTATCACGGGAATAGGAACGAATGTTGGTAAAACAATTGTAAGTGCGATTGTTGCTGAATCTTTAGCTGCAACATATTGGAAACCAATTCAAGCTGGTGACTTAGAATATTCAGATTCGATAAAAGTAAATACATTAACTTCTGATCAAGTACAGGTATTACCAGAAAAATTTCGATTAAATACACCAGCCTCACCACACTTTGCAGCTGAAATAGATGGGGTTGATATTCAGAAATCGGATTTTATTCTACCAACTGTTGAAGGAAATTTAATTGTAGAAGGAGCGGGAGGTTTAATGGTGCCAATCAATAATGAAGGTGATTTGTATATTGATTTAATTCAGCAATTTCAATTACCAGTAATTTTAGTTTCGATGCATTATTTGGGTAGTATTAACCATACTTTACTTTCAATAGAAGCTTTAAAATCGAGAAA
>CALPVI020000235.1 GCA_943326975.2 Actinomyces viscosus
GGATCAACAGATATCGATGTGTTTTTTCAATTTAATATCACGCAATAAAGATGAAAAAGATCATGATTTTAGAAAGTGTTTTTGTTGTCAATCTACTTTTTTGCAAACTGAAATAAGTGATAAACCTTCATTTAATGAAGGTGTCGTTTATATTTTTTAATTTAAAGAGGGTTGTCCGAATACAAAAACTTTCTTTTTGGACAACCCTTTATTTTTATTTATGGTTAACTTATTAAATATCATTGTTTTACTATTCCTAATTAGTTTTCATTCATTTTCACAGCGAAAAATGAAAGATAAACGAGATGGAAATAAATATAAAACGATTAAAATAGGTGATCAAGTTTGGATGGCTGAAAATTTAGCTTTCAAAACGGAAAATGGTTCTTGGATTTATAACAATGATTCAAGTTTATTAGTAAAAAACGGTTACCTATACAATTGGCAAACAGCTCAATCTGTTTGTCCTGTTAATTGGCATTTACCGAGTAGAACTGAATTCGATACGTTGATTTCATTTTTAGGAGGGGATGAAATTGCAGGTTCTAAAATGAAAACGAATGATTTAAATGATTCAATTCATCTAGTTTATGAACAAGTTCATAGCTGCAATCATCCAGTAGAAAAGCATGACTCCGTAAAAGTAAATAGCTCAAAATTTAATAGTCATTTTGGAGGTGCAATTTATTATGGAAATCAATTTGATTATTTGAATGAATATGCGTGTTATTGGACATCAACCGCTGTCAATGATCGATTTGCAATTTATTTATTTTTATTAGCTAAAAAATCAAATCTTTTATTTGAAAAAACACTTAAAATAAATGGGATGAGTGTTAGGTGTGTTAGGGATTGATCGATTACACAATATTGTAATTGCATTATTTTTCAGTCTTAACAAAAGTAGCATATGTGTCAATTCTAGAATTATTAAATTATTAGTATAGTAAGACAATTCGAAAGAGTTTAAAATAAAGAAAAAGCTTATATTTGTAACTCTCGATGAAATTCAAAAAAAGACATAGCTTATTCCTTTTTATTGTAATACTTTTCAGCTGTTCTTCTGAAGACAACAATCATTCTAAAGAAACTACTTTAGGGCCAATTTCTTACTTTCCTAAATTTTCAAAGCCTTCTAAAAAGTATATCAAAGAAAAAAGAATTGAGAGTTTTCAATTTTATAATACCTTTTTAAACCCAGAAAGTTTTAGTGGAATGTTTTTGGTTGCTAAAAATGGAAAAATCATTATTGAAAAATATAGCGGTTGCACAAATTATTCTAAAAAAGAATTGATTTCATCAGAAACACCTTTACACGTTGCTTCAATAAGTAAAGTAGCTACATCTTTATGTGTATTGAGACTTGCTGAACATAAACAAATTCATTTAGATGAAGATATAAGAACCTATTTACCCGAATTTCCTTATCCAGGTATTTCGGTTAGAATGTTGTTGAATCATAGAAGTGGAATCCCATATTATGGATATTATACTTTTAAAGTTTGGCCCTTAGGAAAACCACTTCATAATAGTGACGTTTTACGATTGTTGGTAAAATATAAATTCCCTCTAAATTTTCCACCAAACAAACGATTTGCATATTGCAATACAAATTTCAGCTTATTAGCCTTAATAGTGGAGCGAATTACCCATAAAAATTTTCCTGATGCAATAAAAGATTTGGTTTTTGATCCTTTGGAAATGAAAAACACATTTGTAAAGAAGTATACACAAAACAATGATTTAGTTTCTCAATCCTATAATTCACGTCTACAAAATCAAGGTTTTGATTATATGGATGCAGTATATGGTGATAAAAACTTATATAGTACAGCAAGAGATTTATTGAAAATGGACATGGGAACTTACTCATCTAATTTTTTGAGTGATTCATTAAAAAAGCAAATGTATCGTGGATATAGTTACGAAAAACCTGGAAAAAGTAATTATGGTTTAGGAATGCGAATGGTTGAATTAGAGGGGAGAAGTACTTACTTTTTTCATACGGGTTGGTGGCATGGAAACACGGGTTGTTATGCTACTTTAAGAGCAGACACTGTTTGCATTATTGCATTGTCAAATGTTTACAATAGAAATGTTTATCAAATCAAACGTTTAGCACCTGCTTTTGGAAAATATCCTTTTGATTTTAAAGATGAAGAATAATGGAAGAAAATTGTCCTTGTTGTTCAGGTAAATCTTATGTAGAATGTTGTGAATTATTTCATTCTGGAACAAAAAATCCATCATCTGCTGAAAAATTGATGCGTTCCCGTTATACAGCATATGTAAAAGGGTTAGTTGATTATATTTTTGATACAACCCATTCATCTGAGCAAAAATACTATTCTAAAAAAGAAATTGAAAAATGGTCTAAAGCCAATGATTGGTTAAAATTAGAAATTGTTTTTTCATCCGAATTTATAGTAGAATTCAAGGCTTATTTTAGAGCTAAAAATCAACTGAATATTCAAATTCATCATGAACGTTCAACTTTTGAGATTGAAAATAATAGATGGAAATTTGTATCAGGTGAATTCGAGGATTAATCTTTAATAAACGAATACGTAGAGATTTGTTGATTAAAAGTGCATTTTAATTTATATTCCCCTTTTTTCAATTGTTGAATATCTATTTTGAAAGGTGTTGTTGAAACTGATTGATTTTCATTCAATACGACTGTTTTTCCATTCATATCAATAATTTCATAGACAATATATTTTTGATTGAAATTCTTTAAATCAACTTCTAAAAAATCAGAACTTGGATTAGGGAATATAGATAGTGAAATTTCATTTGAAAAATCTGTTTGCGATCCAGTTACAATATTATAATTTGATAGAATCCACATTTCAGGGTCAAATAGAACTTCTTTAATCGAAAAGGGAATTTTGAAATCAAAAGTTTGTCCAGAAAAAGTGTGATTTAGAATTAATGTCGTATCCTTTGATTCACCTACTAACTTTACAGGAACCGGTAAATCAAAAAATGCAACGGATGGGTGAGAGGTAGTTTGATTCAATACGATTGTAAAGTCTTCATTGCTTTTTTTCCATTTCAAATCATAGGTTGGAAATCCTTCTTTATAATACCATTTATCAAAAAATGAAGTTAAATCTTGACCGCTAATTTGTTCTAAATGATAAATTAAATCAGGTGTTTTGGCGTAATTTAATTTTAACAGCGGGTCATTTAAATAATTAGTAATGGCTTTAAAAAAAATGGAGTCAGATAATTTCCATTGTAACATTCGTAGTAAATATGCACCTTTATTATAAGTTAATCTTCCATCAAAAATCCTTGCAATATTGTTTGTATCATTACATTTCACAGTGCCGTTCGGAAATTTAGTAATCTGATTAATTCTTAATTTTCGCCAATCATACCAAACTTCAGGGTGGTATCGTTCTTCTGTTAATCCTTCGAAAAATGTAGCAAAACCCTCGTTCAACCAGATATCTTCCCAACTTCCACAAGTTACAAAATCACCAAACCATTGATGTGCAGATTCATGCGCCATTAATGAAAAATCAAAACTTCCCATAAAACTCATCGTCTGATGTTCCATTCCGCCACCCCAACCAAATTGAGCATGACCATATTTTTCTTTTGAGAAAGGATAAATAATAGTTAACGAATCAAATAGATGCATAATGTCAACTATCTCTTCAACATCTTTAGATGCTTTTAATGAGTCTTCAGGATAGACATAATTTAGCACTTCGTAGGATGAGCTTACATTAGTTACATATTTTGAAAATGTAGCGTAGTTCGTAACACCAATCGCTACTAAATAGGTAGTTATCGGGTAATTACTTTTCCAATGATAAGTAGCATTCGAACCATTTTTAGAAGTACTAATTAACACACCATTGCTAGCTACTTTATTTCCAATTGGAACTGTTACAATTATGTCAATTGAATCAATTTTATCAATTAAATTTTGTTTACAAGGCCACCAATATTTTGCACCATAAGGTTCTGACTTTGTATAAATAATAGGTGAATTGAGATGATTTTCTTGAATGAAAGTTTCTGTCCCCTCATCATTTGGTATTCCTCTATAATAAATTGAAATTGAATCGATTACATTTTTTGGTAAAGAAGATCCTAAATCAATCGAAAGCAAATCTGAATTTGAAACTGTAAAATTTAATTTTGTTGAATGAAAAAGAATAGAATCGATGGTTAATACATGTGAAAAATCAAATTCAATTCGGTTAAAATTA
>CALPVI020000236.1 GCA_943326975.2 Actinomyces viscosus
CGTGTATTTAACTTGTAGATAGCTAAATCTTTACGTAGATTATTATTGTTACCAATATCCGCAATATACAAGTAACCATTTGGATCTATTGTGATATCTTCCCAATCTACATTTAAAGCATTCTCAACTTTGATTGAATGAAACACTTTACCTGTTAAATTTAAAAAATAAAGTTTCTGTTCATGTCCTCCATCATTGTGCGCAACTAAAACAGAATCGTTTAAAAATACCAAACCGGAAATTTCATTTAAGTAATTAGGTAGTGCAGTCACCAACTTCTTTTGAGTAAAAGCAGAAGAACTGAAAATAAAAAGAAAAAATATTAAATGAATGAACTTCATTGGATTACAGAATTGAAAGTTTTATAACTTCAATTTTACGATCGCTTACCTGTTCTATAAACAAAGAAAACTTATCTAATTTTAATTCAAATCCAGCTTCTGGGATTGTTTCTAATTGATTAATTACCAAACCAGCAAGTGTACCATATTCTTCGGATTCTGGTAAATCTAAATCGTATTTTTCGTTTAAATAATCTATTTCCAATCTACCTGAAAAACGAAACTCAGATTCATTCATTTTTTCTTCTATTAAATTATCCGAATCATGTTCATCTTCAATGTCTCCGAAAATTTGTTCGATGATATCTTCTAAGGTAATTACGCCTGAAGTTCCTCCATACTCATCCACTACAATGGCAATATTACCTGATTGTTTAGAAAAAATCTCCATTAACTCTTTAGCGGGCAAAACTTCAGGGACAAAAGAAATAGGTAATAATATTTGTTTGATCGATACAGGATTATTAAACATTTCAAAAGAATGTACATAGCCAATTATATTATCGATACTATCCCTAAATACCAATATTTTAGATAAACCTTTTGAAATAAACAAATCAGTTAAAACCTCAATATCCTCTTCCACTTCAATGGCAACAATTTCCATTCTTGGCACCATACAATCACGTGCTTTCAAATTTGAAAAATCAAGTGCATTTTGTAGAATCTGAATTTCATTTCCAAATTCTTGCTCTTCTTTAATACGCTCATTGATATCTTGAACATAGTGCTCTAAATCTACTTTTGAAAATACTTTTTGGGAATTATCATCACCAGGCGTTTTCATTAATTTCAAAAAGAAATTACTGATGACCATAATGAATTGTGTAGGTAAATACAAAATCCAGTACAATGCAATCATAAAAACTGATGAAAAACGAAGAAATCGATTCGGACTTATTTGTACTAATGCTTTTGGTAAGAATTCTGCTGTAATTAAAACTAATAAAGTTGAAATAGTAGTTTGAAGTATCAAAATTATACCTGAGTTATTAATACCCCATTTTTCTATAATTGGGTTTAAAAACGTTGCAGCTGATATACCAAACAATACCAAGGAAATATTATTTCCTAATAATAAAGTAGCTATAAAATGTGATTCATTTTTGTAAAAAACACCTATAATCCGGCCATTCAAGGTGCCTTTCGAACGATCCATCTCAACTTTTAAACGATTCGAAGCAATAAAAGCAATTTCCATACCTGAAAAAAAGGCAGAAAAAATAATCGTTAAAACAATAATAATCAGTTCGGTGTCCATTTTAGTACAATACTGGTAAATCTAGTTTAATTATCTGATTAAACTACATCAAAACCTATATCTTTTCTATAATAAGATTTTTCAAATTCAATTTTTTCAGCAGAATTAAAAGACTTCGTTAGGGCAGAATCCAAATCTTTACCATAAGAAGTTACAGCTAAAACTCTCCCTCCTGCAGATATCACTGCTGGACCATCAGATTTCGTTCCTGCATGAAATACGATACTATCAGTAACTGAATTTAATCCAAAAATCTGCTTTCCTTTTTCAAATTCTTCAGGATAACCTCCAGAAACCATCATTACCGTACATGCGCTTCTTTCATCAAATTGTATATCTCTTTCTGATAATGTTTGAGAAGCCACACCTTCAAACAAGTCTAATAAATCTGATTTTAATCTTGGTATTACAACTTCTGTTTCAGGATCACCCATTCTACAGTTGTACTCAATCACATAAGGTTCTCCTTTTACATTTATCAAACCAAAGAATACAAATCCTTTGTAAACGATATTATCTGCCTTAAACCCTTTAATTGTTGGTATAATAATTTGATTTTTAACTTTCTCTTTAAAAGTTGCATCCGCAAATGGAACAGGAGAAACAGCTCCCATACCGCCTGTATTTAATCCAGTGTCCCCTTCACCAATTCGTTTGTAATCTTTTGCTTCTGGTAAAATTTTATATGAATCTCCATCCGTAATGACAAACATTGAAAGTTCGATTCCTTTTAGGAATTGTTCAATTACAACACTAGAACTTGCATCACCAAATTTAGCATCAGCTAGCATGTTTTTTAATTCAGTTTTAGCCTCTTTCAATGTGTTTAAAATCAAAACACCCTTTCCTGCAGCTAATCCATCTGCTTTTAAAACGTAGGGAGGTTTCATTGTTTCTAAAAAAGCATAACCTTCATTCAATGTGCTTTTTGTAAACGTAGCATATTTTGCAGTTGGAATATTATGTCTAAACATAAATTTCTTCGCAAAATCTTTACTTCCTTCTAACTGAGCAGCATGTTGATTTGGACCAATAACAGGTACATTTTTTAACTCAGGGTCAGCAGCGAAAAAATCACTGATACCTTTTACTAATAAATCCTCCGGTCCAACAACCACCATATTGATTGTATTCTCGATTACAAATGTTTTAACTGCATTAAAATCGAATGTATCAAGCGCAACATTAGTTCCGTGATTTTTAGTTCCTGCATTACCAGGAGCAATAAATAACTCTTCTAACATTGAACTTTGAGCGATTTTCCAAGCTAATGCATGCTCTCTTCCACCTGAACCAAGAAGTAATACTCTCATTTTTATTTTTTTAATATCCTAAAAGGATAATTTAGTAATTAACAATATTTCAATAAAGATTCGAAAATCATTTTTCCGTCTTCATTTGCTAACAAATGATCTGCAGCTCTTTCTGGATGGGGCATCATTCCGAAAACATTTTTATTTTTGTTTGTGATACCAGCAATATTCAACAATGAACCATTTGGATTGAATTCATCCGCTACTGTACCATCTTCTGAACAGTAATTAAAAATTACTTGATCATTATCTAAAATGCTTTTAATTGTATCATCTGCAGCATAAAATCTTCCTTCACCATGTGCAATTGGAATTTTAAATGCTTTCTCTAAGTCCAATCCTTTTGTAATAGGAGCTGAAGTAGAATTTGGTTTGATAAATGTATTTTTACAAATGAATTTTTGTTGATTGTTATGCAACAAAGCACCTTCCAACAACCCTGATTCTGTTAAAATTTGGAATCCATTACAAATTCCCATTACATAACCACCTTTATTCGCATGTTGAATTACTTCTCCCATAATTGGTGAAAGTTTTGCAATTGCCCCTGAACGTAAGTAATCTCCATAAGAAAAACCGCCAGGAAGAACAACAAAATCAACTCCTTTAAGATCTGTATCTTTGTGCCACAATTTTTCTACTTGTTGACCTAAAATATCCTCTAATACATAAACCATGTCTTCGTCACAGTTTGACCCAGGAAAAGTAACTACACCAAATTTCATATTTTTATTTATTTAAATACACACATTTAAAAAGTGCATATATCTGTATACCAATTAATTATAAAAAAAAGTAACTCAACCGAGTTGAATTGATTTATATAATTTATTTTATCTCACCCCAAAATTAGTCAATAATCTCAAAGGAAATAGCGGATTTTACAAGAAAAATTTAACAATCGAGTAAATAAGAGTAATGTAAAAAAGGCCATTTGCAATATGAAACCACGTTTTATGGGTGAAAGAAAATGTTAATAAAAAAGATAAAGGAATCATTAAAAGACTGAAACGTTCAATCTGTTTGAACAAAACATAATCTAATATACCTAAAACAATTCCTGTTACGATAATCCACCAAAGTATTTGCACCATTTTCTTTAAACGTATAGAACTTTTTTGTGCACTAGTCTGAATACTAATAATACTCAATAAAAAAGACAAAGTAAAAATACCTGTAGACACTAAGAAATCAAACTTTCTTCTATCATAATTGGAAGGCACTTTCAATAATTGTAAATCAATTGATGTTTTCGAATACATTAAATAAAATCCTGCATACAAAAGCGGTGTAATAAAACCACAAAATGCA
>CALPVI020000237.1 GCA_943326975.2 Actinomyces viscosus
CAGTAGTATTATTTCCACCAACTCCGTAGACGATTTTTAATTTTCCATTGTTCTCTTCAATTACAGTTTTCAATACTTCCTGCTTTTCTTCTGCAGTTAATACAGGTGATTCACCTGTTGTACCTTGAACAACCAAAAAATCTGTTCCTCCTTCTATTTGAAGTCGAACTAATTTTCTCAATGCTTCAAAATCTATTGAACCATCTGCATTGAATGGAGTAACTAATGCTACTCCTGAACCTGTAAAAATATTATTCATCGTTACCCTATTTTTTTTAACGTAGACACTGCAAAATTAATCATTTCACCAATAAAATCTGATTGATTTTTTAAATTTAATTCAAAAAAAGTTTTGTTTTCACAATTAACAGAAACTCTGTTTTTAATTGAAAAATCTTTCATCCATTTCAAAACTTTTACTGATGGTGTTCCAAAAGAAATTAAAGTATCAAAGTGACTTTTTTTTAGTCCTTCTAAATTATCATCCCCTATGATATTGTTCTTTTTCTTTATCTTACCAAAGATAGATATATCATTTTCAGAAAAATAATTAAACAAAGAATATTTTACAATTTCTTTTTTATTAGTTGAAGTTAGCACGAATACTTTCAATTCCTTAACATTTGAATTTTCAATCGCATCATAAATCATAACTTTGAATTGATCAAAATCTTCCTGATTTTTATAAACGTATACTATAAGTAAATTTTTTGTTTGATTCCAAATATTCGAAGTTTGTACCATTTTAATTTTTTAATAATTGAACAAACTCATCTTCCGATAGAATTATAATACCCAAATCAGTTGCTTTTTTCAGCTTTGCTGGCCCCATATTCTCTCCAGCAACAACATAATTGGTCTTTGCAGAAATGGAAGATACATTTTTACCTCCATTTAACTCTATTACTTCTTTAATTTCATCTCTTGAAAAGGCAGTAAACACTCCTGAAACAACAAAATTAATTCCTTTAAATTTTTCTGTCACTCCTTTTTTCTCTATCATTTGAAATTGCAGACCTGCTAATTTCAATCTTTCTATCAACTCAATATTTCTATGCTCTAAAAAGAAATTCTGAACAGAAATTGCAATCTTCTCACCAATTTCATCAACATTAATTAAATCATCATATTTTGCAAATCGAATAGCATCTATTGACTTAAATCCTTTCGCTAATTTTTTAGCTACTGTCTCTCCAACAAATCGAATTCCTAATGCAAACAAAACCCTTTCAAATGGAACTTGTTTAGACTGATCCAAGCCTTTCAATAAATTATCTGCAGACTTGTCTCCCATTCGTTCTAAATTAACAAGCTGATCAAAGGTTAGTTGATATAAATCAGCATAGGAAGAAATCAATTGTTTTTCAACCAAAACATCTACAGTTTCTGCTCCTAAACCATCAATATTCATCGCTTTACGACTAATAAAATGTTCAATTCTTCCTTTAATTTGTGGTGGACAAGTTTGATCGTTCGGACAATAATGTTGCGCTTCACCTTCACGTCTAACTAATTCAGAATTACATTCCGGACAATTTTCAATAAAGACAATTTTTTCATTAGACTCATTACGTTTTTCTAGATTTACTCCAACAATTTTAGGAATAATCTCTCCTCCCTTTTCTACAAAGACAGCATCTAATAGATGTAAGTCTAATTTATTAATTTGATCCGAATTATGAAGTGATGCACGTTTAACGGTTGTTCCACCTAATTGAACAGACTTTAGATTTGCTACAGGTGTAATTGCACCCGTTCTTCCGACCTGATATGTTACAGACTCTAAAATAGTTTCAACTCTTTCTGTTTTAAATTTATAAGCAACTGCCCATCGAGGAGATTTAGCTGTAAATCCTAATTCTCTTTGTTGGTCGTAATTATTTACTTTAATAACAATACCATCTATTTCAAAAGGTAATTCAGAACGATGTTTATCCCAATAATGAATAAATTCCATTATCCCATCGATAGAATCTGTCTTTTTTATCATTTGCTTTTGATGATCTGGAACTTTCAATCCCCATTCCTTTGCTTTTAAAACTGCCTCAAAATGACCTTCTTCCAATAAACCTTCACCATAAACACCATATAGATAACAATCTAAACCTCGTTCAGCTACAATTTTAGAATCTTGTATTTTTAAAGTGCCCGAGGCTGTATTTCTAGGATTTGCAAATTCGGCTTCACCAATATCTAAACGTTGTTCATTTAGTCTTTGAAAATTCTTTAAAGGAAAAAATATTTCACCTCTTATTTCAAAATCAGCGGGAAAATCTCCTTTGAGCTTTAAAGGAATGGTTTTGATTGTCTTAACATTGGTCGTTACATTTTCACCCTGAGCACCATCTCCTCTCGTAATTGCTTGTTTTAGAATTCCATTTTCATATTGAATACCAATCGCAACACCATCGTATTTTAATTCACAGACATATTCGATTTTACCTTCTGATAATTTCTTTAATCTATTTTCCCATTCAATTATTTCCTCTTCAGAATAAGTATTTGATAGTGAAAGCATAGGATATCTATGTACAACTGACTCTAACTTCTTTGTAATGTCACCACCAACTTTCTTGGTTGGACTATACTCATATGCAAATTCAGGAAATTGGTGTTCTAATTGAATCAACTTTTCAAGTAACATATCAAAATCATAATCTGAAATTTCAGACCTATTTTCTATGTAATATAAGTCGTTATGTCTATTTATTTCATCAGACAAACGATCAATTTCTTGTTTTGCTTTTAATTTTTCCATTTTATGAGAACGAAATCTTTTTTTAATCCTTCAGTTTAACACCGTTGAATTGAAATTTTATATTAAATACTTTTAATTTATATTTTCTGCGCTTTTACCATTCGATATTTATCTTGTAAATCCTTTTTCACTTGACAATTGATAAATCCTTTTTGATTTAAATCATCTAAAACTTCCTTTGAGAAACGTTCATGAATTTCAAAAAACAAATATCCATTTGGTTTCAAAAAGCGCATTGCATTTTCTGCTATCTTCTGGTAAAATACAATCGGCGAATCATTTTCAACAAATAAGGCCATGTGCGGTTCAAAATTCAACACATTTAAACTCATTTCAATTTTATCATCATTCGGAATATAGGGCGGATTAGATATTATTACATCAAATTCATTTTCTATAAACGGATAGGTTGAATTACTTAATGCATCGAATTCAAGAAATTCTATAACTAAATTTAAGCTAAGAGCATTTTCTTTCGCTAATTCTATTGCTTCTTTTGAATAATCAGAACCTACAACCACAGAATTTATAAAACTAGATTTTAATGCCAATGCGATACACCCTGAACCAGTACAAATATCTAAGATCTTTTGAGGTGGTTTAGAATGAAAAGACTCTCTAATCCATTCGACTAACTCTTCTGTTTCAGGTCTTGGAATCAATGCCCTTTTGTCTGTTTTTATTTCTAATCCGTAAAATTCAGTTGAACCAATTATATATTGAAAAGGTTCATTTGCAATAAGTCTTTTTACAATTGACCGAAAATATAACAAATCAGATTCTGACAACAATAAATCATTTGATGTCATTAAATCTGATTGAGACAAACCTAAGCGTTTCATTAAAGCTTCGTTCGTAATCTGTCTGATTTCAGAATCTGAGAAAAGCTGATTTAACCTTTCTTTGATATATTGTTTTATTGCTTTTACTGAATTTGTTTGAACAAACATCACCCTAAATTTTAAGCAAAAATAACCCTTTCAAATTCAATCGATTCAATTGTTTAAAACTTCTTAATCAGCAATCCTCCCAATATAATGCGTATAACCAAAACCAACTGATAAAAACTGTGTGCTTCCTTGAAAGTCTGCACCTGAATAACCCTGAGGTGAATAACCAAGTCTACCAGGATAAAAATTAAAATCTTGTAATGAATAACCAATAGTAAAACTAAATGCATTTGCATTATCTGCCATTAATTTAAAAGATACTGTTGGTGTTAAACTTAACGCATTAATTGAATATGATCTATTTCCACCATGATCAATTGCGACCAAACTATCTTTAAACGTTGTTTTCCCATATCCCAATTTTAGGCCTGCATCTATCCCAAAAGTTTCAGAATAAAATTTTTCATAACTTAATTTCACAAAACCTCCTAATGTATTCATCGTTCCTTTAACACTTGGTACGACTCTATAAATATTTACATTAAATAATGAGAAATTAAC
>CALPVI020000238.1 GCA_943326975.2 Actinomyces viscosus
AACATTCAAGCAATTGGATTTCATGCAACAGATTCGAAAGAAGAAATCATTGAACGTATCAAATCAACTGGAAGAGCAGATCGTTTAACGATGATACACATCGAAACTCCAGCAAACCCAACTAATGCGTTGATCGATATTGAAATGTGCGCTGAAATCAAAGCATATTTCACAACAGAGGAAAAACCAGTAATTCTTTCCGTAGATAATACATATATGGGTCCGTTATGGCAGCATCCTCTAAAACATGGTGCTGATTTAGTATTGTACTCTGCTACAAAATATATTGGTGGGCATTCAGATGTTATTGCAGGTGCTTGTTTAGGTTCAAAAGCATTAATGGCAAGAGTAAAAGGTTTACGTACTTTCTTAGGTAATATGGCAGGTCCATGGACAGGTTGGTTATTAATGAGAAGTTTGGAAACGTTGAAAGTTCGTATGGAAGAACAAGCAAGAAATGCAGAATTTGTTGCCAACTATTTAGCGAAACATCCTAAAGTAGAGAAAGTTTACTACTTAGGTTTCATCGAAAATGAAAGAGAAAAAGAAATTTTAAAACGTCAATATACATCAAATGGTGCGATGATTGCCTTCGATATCAAAGGTGGTGAAAAAGAAGCGTTTCAATTTTTGGATTCATTGGAATTAATCAAATTAGCAGTTAGTTTAGGGGGTACAGAAAGTTTAGCTGAGCACCCACAAACAATGACACACGCCGATGTTCCGATGGAAGACAAACAAGTAATGCACATTTCAGAAAAATTAATTCGTCTTTCTGTAGGAGTAGAAAACTACAACGATTTAATTGCTGATATTGTACAGGCTTTGGAAAGAGTTTAAAAACAAAAATGGCTGTCTAATTAGACAGCCATTTTTGTTTAAAATTATATAGAATTGTACTACCAATTAATACTATTTTATTATTCTAGATTTCTGAAATATACCCATACTTCAAAATAGAATTATAAATAGAATTAAAATTTAAATTAAGTGATTTAGCATCTATAATTAATTGATTATATCCATTATTATATTTCATTATAATTTGTTCTTTATCTGTAAATGATTTAATCTCGTTTATTTCATTTTTAGATATAGAATCTACTCCTAACCAATTACTTACATAAATTTGATTATCTGAGATTATAACATAACTATCTACTATTCCCTTTCTAAACCCTAAAATAAAAGAAATGTATGCAATTGAGGAAAATTTAAGAAAAAATGCAATAATATTAGGGAATGAGAATGAGCAATTATAAACGACTAAACATAAAGATACAATGCTTAATACTTTACAAAAATCTACATATAAAGGACTAGAAATTTTTGTTGCACCATTAGTTAAAGTGACAATTTTTGTCTTATATCTTCTGAAATAAATATAAAGAAAATAACCAATTAATGAAATCAATAATTCTTTCCAAAAACTAAAAATCAATTTCCATTGTCCTAATGGATCAAAATCAAATTTCTTTGTATTTAGTTTAGGAAAAATGTATGGTAAAATAATATATAACACAATACAAATTACTACTGATTTAATAATGTTTTTTAATAAATTTTTAACTTTAAATTGATTAGCTTGTTTCATTTTTATTTTATTTTAAAAGATTAAATATTCATTCTTCATCTCCCCAACCTTCTAAGAAATAACCTAATTCTCTTCGATCTTTTTTGGTTGGTTTTCCACTTCCATTATCTCGGTAAACTGCTTGAGAAAGGTTGTATAATCTAAATTTTTCAACTTCTTCTAAAGGTGTTGTATCAATCAAATAATTTTCAACCAATTTAGGTCCTACGCGCTTATCGATAATATCGATTAACTTATAACTAAAAGTTGCTGTATTTTTAGAAATTTCGATAGAATCACCGATTTTTGGTTCACGTGAGGGTTTTACCTGCTGACCATTCAGTTTAATTTTTCCTTTTGAGATCAATTCTGAGGCTTGTGAGCGCGTTTTAGCCAATCTTACTGCCCAGACTACTTTGTCAAATCGTGATGCCATCTCGAATCTTTTTTGGAAGTGATTTTAACACCAAATCATAGGAATGATCGATTAATTGTAAAACAAGTTGATGATCAACATCTTGAAAAACATTTACTGTATTCCAATGTTTTTTATTCATATGAAAACCTGGCTTTATGCCTTCATATCGTTCACGTAAATCGATGGATTTTTCAGGGTCACATTTTAGGTTAATGCTTTTAAAATCTTCAATTCCGCACAAAGCAAAAATTTTACCGCCTATTTTAAAAACTAAAGTAAAAGCATCAAATGGAAAAGATTCTTCCACTTGATGCTTACTTAAACAATATTCTCGAATAAATTCAAGATTCATTTCTTAATTAATGTAATGCAGGAGCATTATCATAATGTCCTAAATCATATAACATTTTACCATGTGCAACGATAGCACCCATAAAAGTTTTTTGTGAATTATAAGGCAATTGAAACTCTTCTGCTGTTGACTTAACAATCTCAGAAATTTTTCTGTAATGTACGTGACATATATTTGGGAATAAATGGTGCTCTACTTGGTAATTCAAACCACCAACATACCATGATAATAATCTAGCACCTGGAGCAAAATTTGCTGTATTGTACAACTGATTCACCGCCCAATCTGCTTCTATGTTTCCTGAAGAATCTGGAACAGGGTAGTTAGAAGACGGAACAACGTGAGCTGGTTGAAAGATAATACCTAATATGAATCCACAAATGAATTGCATTAACAAGTAGCACAAAATAGTAGCCCACCATGATAAAGGTGAAAAAGCAATTGGTAATCCAATAAAAATTGAATAATAAACTAATTTAGAAACGATTAAGAAAATCAATGTTGGTACAAATTTCACACCTTGTGTTTGCAATAAATCCATTTTTTTGTAACGGAATAATTGTTTCCAATCTTTATCAGTTGCCCAAGACAATGTCATCAAACCATAAAAGAACCAAGCATAAATATGTTGAAATTTATGGGCAGTATATCTTTTTTCATGTGGTGAAAAACGCATAATTACTCCTGGATCAATATCCTCGTCCATACCTGTAACATTTGTATAAGTATGATGTAAAATATTATGTTGGATTTTCCAATTTACATTGATACCACCAATAATAGTAATGATATGACCCATTGCATTATTTACAAATTGGTGTTTTGAATAAGCACTATGATTTGCATCGTGCATGATACTTAAACCAATACCTGCCATTCCCATACCCATAATAGCCCACATCGCAACTGTCAACAAAGTTGAATCTTTTACGAAATCAACCGTTAATAAAGAAATGAAAGGAACTAAATACAATGAAATCATAAAAATAGTTTTAACAACCATTCCAAAATTTCCATGTCGAGTTTTCCCTGTTGTTTTAAAATACTCATTCACACGTTGTTTCAATACTTTATAGAATTCTTCATTGTGATTTTGAGAGAATTTAACGACTGGTAACTTCATATATTTTTTTATTATTTAAAGCTTTTTAATCTAAAAAATAGATTTTAAAATGCTAATTATTACTTATTAAAAAGTAAAGTTACGACATAAATTATAAAAGTTAAAATTTTGTTATCGTAATGTTTGTTAATAATACGATATCCACAACTATATTCGTAAAAAGAAATTCTTAAAATATTAATAATTACTTTTGTAACAATTATATAAATAGCAGCATAAAACCCTTAATAGATAAGCAAATGAGCAATCGATTGAATCCATTAAATTATTGTGAAAACGTACTAATTAGAAAACGATTTCCAACTATTGAAATTAAAATAGGAAATCTAAAATTAGGTGGAAATAATCCTATTCGTGTTCAATCAATGACGACAGTAGACACAATGGATACACAAGGGTCGGTTGAACAATCATTAAGGCTTATTGAAGCAGGATGTGAATTAATCCGTATTACTGCTCCAAGTAAAAATGAAGCAGAAAATTTAGGTGAAATTAAACGAATTTTGAACGAAAAAAATCATTTCGTTCCATTGGTTGCAGACATACATTTCACACCCAATGCAGCAGAGATTGCTGCACGCTTAATCGAAAAGGTTAGAATTAATCCAGGAAATTATGCAGATAAAAAGAAATTTGAAGAAATCGACTATACAAATGAAACCTATCAAGAGGAATTAAATCGAATCGAAACCAAATTTACACCTTTAGTAAAAT
>CALPVI020000239.1 GCA_943326975.2 Actinomyces viscosus
TTACGTGTCGATTTATTTGATGCTAATCAAGCTGTTTTAAAAGATCCTTATTTATTATACGAAGCTAAAACTGTTGCTCAGGTAAAAGCCGAAGGAACATCTTGGGCTATCATACCTTCTTCTATTGGTGATGATTATACAGTTTATGTTAATGATTTAAATAATCCTACAGGTATCAATGGTTTTAGAAGTGGTGATAAATGGTATGACGCTAATGGTGTTGAAGTTTCAGATTCAAAAGTTATTAGAGGTGCAAATGGAATACAGCCATATTTAACAGATGATTCTAAAACATTGAATGCGAAAAAACAATTGGATGGTACTTCGTTTACAGATTATAAGGCAAAAGTTTATGTTATGCCTCGTATTGCTTTTTCTTTTCCTATTTCAGATGAAGCTTCATTTTTCGCTCATTATGATATCTTGACTCAAAGACCTACTTCTAATTTAAGATTAGATCCATATAGTTATCAGTTTATTCAACAAAGAAGTTCGATTATTAATAATCCAAACTTAAAAGCTGCACAAACAATCGATTATGAAATTGGTTTTCAACAAGTACTGACAAAGTCATCATCTTTAAAGATATCTGCTTTTTATAGAGAACAAAGAAACAATGTTCAAATGATTAATATATTTGATGCATATCCAGCATCTTACAGAACTTTTGGGAATAGAGATTTTGGTACAGTAAAAGGTTTGACAATTGCTTATGATTTAAGAAAAACGGGTAATGTTAGAATGACATTGAACTATACATTACAATTTGCTGATGGTACAGGGTCTGATCGAACATCTGCAGCTGGTTTAATTCAAGCGGGTCTTCCAAATTTAAGAGCAATTTTCCCATATAATTTTGATCAAAGACATGCTTTTGCATTAAGTTTTGATTATAGATATGGGGAAGGTAAAGATTACAATGGACCAGTTATTAAAAACTTTAATGTTTTACAAAATACAGGTTTAAACATTGTATCTAACATTGGATCAGGTTCTCCTTATTCTTCACAAACTGTAATTACAAATGAAGGTTCTTTTAGTCCACAATATGCTGGATTAACAGGTACTACGAATGGTTCTAGATTACCATGGAATTACAGATTAGATTTACAATTAGACAGAACTTTTAACTTAGAATTTGGTAAAGAAGATAAGAAAAAAGTAACATTCTTAAATGTGTATGTTCGTGTGACAAACTTATTAAATCATAAAAACTTTGTTAGTATTTATCGTGCAACAGGTAACTGGAATGATGATGGTTACTTAGCTGCTGCGGAAAGTCAAAAGTCAATTCAAAATCAAATTGACGAACAATCTTTCAGAGATTACTACACGATGAAAGTTCAAAATTCTTTTAACGTTAGTTCACCTAGAACAATACGTTTAGGAGTTAAATTTGATTTTTAATACTTAATATTATAGAAATATGAAAAATAGTTTAATAGTATTATCAATTTGCTTTTCGACTTTGTGGTCGAATAGTGTTTTTTCTTATTATAAGGAAAAAATAGGTTCAAATTTATCTGCAACATCAGATAAACCGAATAAACCTACTAATACAAAAGCAGCACAATGTGCTCCTGCTACAGCAAAGTATTACATGAAATTTAATGATGTAAGTGCTTTGATTGAAAATGGAGGAAGTATGTTTCAAAATAGACAAGGTACTAGATCTGCTGCTTATGAAGTGCCAAAAGGTAGTAATCGTTTTGCGATTTATTCAGGATCTTTATGGATGGGAGGAACTGATATAAATAATCAGTTGAAACTTGCTGCTTTAACTTTCCGTGATGGGAATGATTTTTGGGCTGGTCCGTTAAGTGCGACTCAAGGTTCTGGGAATTATAACGGAACTCAACCTGTAGGTTATACATCTATTCGTGACTTTGGTTCAGCTACAACTACTGCTGATATTTGTTTAGCGTATGATCATTTTGATACAATCACGAAAGCATTAGTTTTAAAATATAATAATTGGTGGGAATGTAATAATCAAGGTCAAGCTGGTGTTCCATTTCATGAATTAGCAGAATGTAAAGAGTATGATACAGATCCGCTTACTACTTCTGAATTAAACCAAATTAAAAACTGGCCTGCACATGGAGATGCTTCACTATTTCAAGATCATTATTTAGCTCCTTTTTATGACAGAAATGGGAATACTTGGTATGAACCAGAATTAGGTGATTATCCTTGGTATGATGATATCGTTACTGGTCGTGATGATATTCAGTGCGGGAATGATAGAAGAATTTCTTTGTATGGTGATGCAACTTGTTGGTGGGTTTTCAACGACAAAGGAAATATACATACGGAAACACAAGGTGATCCAATTGGTATGGAAATTCGTGCTCAGGCATTTGCTTTTTCTACGAGTGATGAAGTTAATAGAATGACTTTCTATAATTATGATTTAATTAATAGAGGTACTCAAACGTTATATAATACCTATTTTTCTCAGTTTTTAGATCCAGATTTAGGTTATTATAAAGATGATTATGTAGGTTGTGATGTAAGTAGAGGATTAGGTTACGCTTATAATGGAGATAATGATGATGAAGATGATGGTGGTAAATTTGGTTATGGAAAAAATCCTCCTGCAATTGGAGTTGATTTCTTCGAAGGACCTTATTTAGATCCAGATAATATTGATAATAAAGTTTATGACGTATCTAATTCGTCTAATCCAGTTCAAGATGCTTTAGATAGTAATGGTATTGTTTATAAAGGTATTGGAATTGGTTACTCTGATGGTATTGTTGATAACGAGCGTTTTGGTATGAGAAGATTCTCTTATTTTACAGGAGGAGCAACAACAGCACCTTTCTCAGATCCAACTACAGCAGCACAGTATTATAACTTTATGAAAGGTAATTGGTCAAACGGTACCCCAATGACCTATGATAATGCTAATGGTCAAAACTCTTCTGCAACTAAATCATCTTACATGTTTCCTGGAGATTCTGATCCATTAGGATGGGCAACACAAGGTGCTATTGTTAATGGAGATTGGACTGAAGCGACAGGAGCTAATACTGCAGGAGATAGAAGATTTGTTCAATCTGCAGGGCCATTTACATTAAAACCGGGTGCATTTAATAATATTACCGTTGGGGTTATTTACGGTAGAGGTTCAGATGGTAATGCTTTCTCTTCAGTTGTTGCATTAAAAAGAGCAGATACTAAAGCTCAAGCACTATTTGATAACTGTTTTCAGATTATGGATCCTCCAATGGCACCAAAATTGACTATTCAGGAATTAGAAAATGAATTAGTATTGATGTTAGATAATCCATCTTCTTCAAATAATTATAAAGAAAAATATAATGTTGCTGATAAGATTGGTATACCATTCGATACATTAGAAGATGGTACTGTTATTGATAAATTTTACAAGTTCGAAGGTTATCAAATTTATCAATTAAAAGACGTATCTAATTCTGTAGCAGATATAAATAATACAGAAAAAGCTAGGTTAGTTGCACAATGTGATATTAAAAATGGAATATCAAGAATTATCAATTTTGAATTTGATGAATCATTATCACAAAGTATTCCAACTGAAAAGGTTTTTGGTAATAATAGTGGTATAAAACATTCTTTCAAAGTAACTGAAGATTTATTTGCCTCAGGTGTAACCAAATTAGTTAATAATAAAACATATTACTATGTTGCTATAGCTTATGCATATAATCAATATAGAAAATATGACCCAAATGATAAGTTATTATTAGATGGACAGAAAACACCTTATATTTCCTCTCGTTTAGGTTATAATGGAGCTGCTATTAAGAGTATAAGTGCTATACCACATAATACTTCTTTTGAAGCTGATGGTACTAAAATGTTAACTTCTTATGGTTTGACACCTGAAATAAAAAGAATTGATGGTACAGGTAATGGTAACAGAAACTTAGAGTTAACAACTTCTTCAATAAATTCTATTTTAACTAATGGATTTTTACAAGAACCTGTTTATAAAATTGGAAATGGTCCAATCAATGTAAAAGTTATAGATCCATTAAATGTGGTTGACGGTTATTTTGAATTAAAGTATAGAAAATATAATTCAACATCTTCTTTTCCAAACTTTAATTCTGCTGACACAGCAAGTTGGGTTGTTTATAGATTTGATAA
>CALPVI020000240.1 GCA_943326975.2 Actinomyces viscosus
ATCGTCTTATAGAAATTGGACGATTATTAGCCACTAGTACCCAACATTGTATTTTTAGAAGCGGCAATGCTGATGGAGCAGACAAGTACTTCAAAGAAGGAATTATGTCAGTTGATCCAAAAAGATTTCAAGCAATTGTTCCATTCAATGACCATATGAAGAGTGTGAAAGAAGAACCCGGTTTATATGAACGTATATCCTTAGATACCATCAACTTAGCTAAAGAACCTCAAATTTTATATGAATCAAAACGAAATAAAAAACAAAAAGGACTAGTTGAATCTTATGAAAAAGGTATCGATCCTAGAAATGCTATTAAAGGAGCTTATATAGTTAGAGATACCGTAAAAGTAACAGGTGCTCCTTCTCAAGGGATTTTACCTGCCTATTTTGGATTCTTTTACGATGATTTAAAAAACCCAAAATCAGGAGGTACAGGACACACAATGATGGTCTGCGAAAATCAAATGGTACCCTATATAAATCAAAAGATATGGGGAGAGTGGGTTTAATATGAAAAAAAGCTATTTTAATTTAATCGTTAGAGTTTAAAGGAAAAAGAATAAATTTTAATTTCCTAAAAATCTTGTAGGACCTATTACATAATTAATAAGACAAACTCTTCGGAACGGATCATCATCTTGTCCTTGCGCTACACCAGGAGGAAGATTCTCACCATACCCTTCAGAATAGATCTTGTCAAATATAATATTTAACTTTTTATCCTTAACCAACTTTATTAGTTGAGTTCTTAATTCTTGCTCAACGCTATTCGCTCTTTTTCTTGAAAGATCAAGATTTGACTGATCATTACCTCTGGGATCCGCATAACCAGAAATGTCTACAACTACAATGATAAGATCGTTTTCAAAAATTTTTTCATTGCACGTATTTACATATTTCTTCCACTTTTCACACTCGTTGACAATTTTAATAACTACATCCTCAATAGATTTTTTACCACCACCAGTAATCTCATAACTTGCTGTTCTGAATGAAACATCTCCAAAAAGTTTCTGAACTTTTTTCTCAAGTTGTAAAATACCTTCTCTTTCTTTGCATATAAGATTATTTATTTCTATGAGAAGATTTGTGTATAATTCTTCTGCACCTCTTTTATCCAAATCAATCTCAGACAGCCTAGATTCTAGATCATAAATTTTTTTGTTGTATTCCTTTATAGCATTTTCTATTGTCTTATCAACAGATGAATTACCTCCTTCTTTTGAATAAATCGGAAGTTCTATAGGTTTTACTTTATTTAGAATGGCAATGAACTGCTTTTCTTTTAAAACCTTTGATTTATTAAATATTGTTTCTCTTTTCTTCCCCCCATTCGGTTCGTATCTTGGTGTATATAATTTATCAGAAGATACATACAATTCATTTCCTGATCTTACTTTAATTAAATCAATACTTTTTGCACATGATGATACAAATAACAGCAAGAAAATATATTTTGTAAATTTTATGGACATCTTGTATCAAGTTTATGTTTTAATTCTTCAGAAAGCATATTATTTGCATAAAGCTGACTTTTAAGTCTTGATTTACAACTACACAACAAGACAAAACTTTCACTTTCTTTAGTCGGAAATGAATTTTCTAAAATATTCTTAATCCTTAGCAAATAAATTGATTTCGCTTTATCTCCAACCTCATAAATACCTTTAGTAATATAGAAATCTAAAAATTCAGAATCAGATATTGAAGTTAAAGGGCTTGAAGATTCCTTTTTTACTTTTGAGGTTTTAATCTGATTTGGAACTAGTTGTTTATTATATCCTGAATTTTCCTTGAATCTATTTTTAACTAATGCGTTTGAAACAGTGGTTAACTTTCCTGAGTTCTTATTCGATTTGAATTGTGTACTTTGAGAATTTTTCTCATCATATAAATCATTAATTTTTACATTTTTAATTATAAATTCTTCTCTTTCAGATGAATTCAAAAAATCAAACATCTCTTCTTTAATAAGAGAAAGATTATTTCTTTTCAAAAAACATATTTCCTTAATTCCCATAGAAAAATACCAATTTGACCAAACTGATTTTAGACGATAAAACTCATTATCAGTTTTAATTTTAGGTGTAATTTCTAGCATACATACATCTAAATCAAAATCATTTTTCTTAAAATTTACCATTGGAAAAGAATCAGCAATCTCTTTTCTTTGTTTCTTAACAAAAAGATAACCATCAGTAATTATATATATGTGATTTTTACATCCTTTTTTTAACCTGTAGGAAATATCTTCATTAAAGAATTTCCAAATATCTGCACCTTGATAATCATCTGGATTAGTATACTTTGATGCTTTAGAATATAATTCATCTAATTGAGATGCTAAATTTGATTCGAAATTTACTATTTTCTTTTTATTAGCTGCATGAAGTTTACCAATCGACAAATTTAATCCAAGGCTATCTTGAATGGACATTTTATAACTTGTACTATATGAAGAACTATCTTGATCAGCAATAACAACCTGAAAAATATCTCGTGACTTAATGTAGATCTTACTTTTAGATATCTCACGATATTGTTTCCATATTTCAATAATTATTTTTTTATCATTTTCTAATTGATCTGCGCCATCTTTGATTAATCTATCTGATAAGTCCAATAGTATAATAAAATTATGTTGCTCTAGAATTTCCAAGTCTTTCTTTTTTGAAGTCCCACAACCTACAAAAGTTAATAATAATATTAATAAAATCTTATGTAAAATAGTTTTCCGCATAATCTAGCTATTCAAATTATTTTCGTTTAAAAAATTATTATAAACATCCTCACAACTAATCTTAACAGAACTCAAAGAAGAAGTACCTGTAAGAAAAGACAACCAACCTGCATTAAATTCACTCAAGCAGTATTTAAGTTTATCCACTGGTATTTTTAGCCCATTAACAACTTCACTCAAACGTCTAATTTTACCTTCTATTAATTTTATATCAGTCTTGATTCTTCCAATATTAAACTCCTCATTTTCAATTGATTGTTCAATATTATCAATCATTTCTTTTCTTTTCCCAATAACATCTCTTTTTTTCCATTCATTAATTGATGCATTCAATAAAATACTCCAAATTATATATACCACAAACCCCATAAAAAGAATAATGTAAAAATTGGAATCTTCAAAAAGTGGAATAGGTTGAGAATCTGAAATCATTAGTTCTGCATCAGAAGTATTCTTATGAATTTTATAGGCCATTAAAAAATCCAACAAAAAAGTTACTAATAAAACCAAGGAAACAAATAAATACTTTAACCGTGATTTATTTTCAAGCAAAACATGAACTGCATAACCAAACCCAAAAAAAAGGAATGGAGCAAATAATAACAAATAATTAAAAGATAAAGCTTCTGACAATTCTCCTGGTGCAGGTAATGCCGAGATAGTACCTGTACTAGACTCTGCTATTTGAGCAGCGTCAAAATAAAACACCTTATAAATTGTTGCAACATAAAATAGAAACAAATAAATAGACAATGGTAATAGAAAAAAGAGATTGATCGATAACTTCATCCAACTAAAGGTTTCATTTGTTTTATCATTAACTAATTTCCCTAAATTGATATCATCTATTTCTTTTGCAATCTTTTCCTTTTGTTCTTTTTTCTTTAAAATAATTTCATTAGTAGTTTGTATTCTTTCATTTAAAACAAGTATTTCATTCTGAGAATCAATAATTTCATTTTGAATCTTTTGTCTTTCCTCATCTGAAATTATTTCATCAATTGAATCATCAATAATTTTTCCTTGTAATACAGAATTTAGTTCGGCTAAAAAAGCTGCTGAATCTCCTCCTGTTTTTCCTGCCGTTCGAAAACCATGATCTCGTAAAGCAATCCTTTGATATTTAACTGAATCTGACATAATTGTTTAGATTAAATTGTCACAAATGTAACTAAAAAGATTTACTTTTTAAGGCTTTTACATATGTCTTCTAAAATCTTATCAAAGTTATACTATCGTTTAATGTGCTTGAATTAAAATAACTATGTTCTATAAATTTTACTTGAATATTGTCTTCGAAAATAAAATGATACCCCTATATAGATCAAAAGATTTGGGGAGAGTGGGTTTAATATGAAAAAA
>CALPVI020000241.1 GCA_943326975.2 Actinomyces viscosus
CACATAATATAAGACCACGAAACTTTTTGAACAACGGTATCGAAGAACCGATGGTATTTGCTTGGATGCCGGCTATTTCAATATATTTTAACGACCCTGATGGACATTCCTTGGAGTTTATTTCCATTTTAGATGGAGAATCAAAACCTGAAAATGGAATTTTGACTTATGAAAAATGGTTAGAAATTGAACAAAAATAATTAACAAAATATTGAAATAAAAGACAAATATTTCCCGTTGGACTTTGGTTTGCAACAACCGAAACCTAGTATATGCTAACAGCACCACCCAAAAAGCTAGGTTTTGTCTTTCAAACACAGTTTTGTGGTTAATGGAACACTAGCTTTTCAAATCAAGTTTTGTAAAAAGCACCTCCCTTTGGGTGGCCGTAAACTCGCCAAAATTGCCCTGTGTACTGTGTGACACAATATCACTAACAATTAATACAAATATGAAATAAAAAAACCAGCAAAAATAAATTTGCTGGTTTAAAATATATTTTGAAATTTAGTTCTTAGAACGTCCAAACATCATGTTCTATTGTTCTAATCTCTTCTTTAACTTTTTCAGCTTCAAATAAAGCGTCTACACCTGATTTATACGTTTCCATTTTTCTATCGAAGACATTACTTTCTTTGTAAATAACACTTGTAAATCTTCTTTTCCAAAATAAATCGTCAAAACTCATCCATTGCGCATCATTTTTGTCATTGTAAACAAAATAGTTGTTTAAAACGAAACGGCAATGTGGGAAATACAACCAAAACAATTCACTCATACCTTGAATCTGACCTTGATCATCTTTTTTATAAACAACTGGTGCGATAGCAATAATTCTAACATCAAGTACTGAGCGTTCTTTATCAAAGAACCAATCTTCTTTCATTCTGAACTGAATAATGTCTTTCGTTACATACCAAGTAGTATCATCTGGTAAATAAACAGTATTTCCAGCAGCATCTACAACCTCTTCTCCATTTTCATCTGTTTTTGCAACAGTTGATTTTTTTACAGTACAGAAGAAAGGTGCAACTGCAGTTCTAAAAACAGAATCAGTTTCATAATTCAATCCTGGCTGAGGATCTATAGGATACTTCAGCATATCACCATCCTCGATTGTATAATCAGCTGGATTAGTTGGTGAGAAAACTCTAATATCTCCGTTCATAACATGCGTTTTTAACACAGTCCATAAACTCCATCTAGAAGTATTTCTTACCCAATTACTTGCAGCATCATATTCATCAAATGGAAAATACATAGGATGATTAATTTTTTCTCTCATGTCTATAGATTCCCAAACTCTTTTACTCCAAATAACATCAGCCTCTCTTATAAATTCATAAGGAATCATACGTTTAGTTGGAATATGCTCTTGAATAAATACACCGTCAATAATACCATCAGCTGGAACATTAACAGGACCTCCATTGATATCCGGCTGCGCTAAAAGTGTTCCTGATACAAGAACAAAAAAAGCATTAATAAATAGACTTTTCATATCAAAAAAATTATTGTACACTAATTGAACAAGCACTTAAAGCAGTACCTCCGTTCGGTTTTTTGTAAGTTACAATTAACGATACTTTAGCTCCAGGTTTTGCTTGTTTCAATAAAGCAGTAGCTTCTGGTGATAAAGAAGAACCATTTCCTGAAAAAGATCGAGGAGCTCCTGAAACTGATAAATCCCATTTTAATGTTTGGAAAGAAACATTTAATGCAATTTCAGGTGGGTATTTTGTAATTATGTTTGTCATTGAAGCAATCGCACTTTTAGATGCAGATGCACCATTTGCTAGATTACCTAAATATATTCCTGGAGAAGGTAAATTAGAGACTTTAAAATCGAACTTTCCTAATTGTACTGTCTTATTAGCCGCTTTATTTCTTCCTGAAACAACGATTGAACATGTTTTTCCAGTACCTGGATCACCTATATACTCATTACCAGTTTTACGTAAAGTAATACCTGTACCGCTTAAAATAGTTTCTTCATATCCTGAAGCTACACCAACAATTCTATTGCTATATCCTCTGTAAACAACATTCATATCAGGCAAAGAAACAGTACCTTGTGGTTTTAAAACTGCAACCTTAGTTTCCCAATTCTCAGTTTTCATTTCACCAGATTTTTTTCTAATAGAAACAGTACCAGAAAGAGTCATTTCAGGTCCTGCACTAGCTCTAGCTGTAACAATACCAATACCATCTTTTACTTCCTTCACTGAACCACCTTTTACAGTAACTGTTGGTTGGTTATCAGAGTCAAATGCAGCCATCATAACTTTAACCTCAAATTCTTCACCTGAATTTGCTGAAGCTGGGCCTGAAGCAATTGCCATTACTTTATTGAAACTATATTCACCAGTAGTTACACGACTTTTAATGTGCGCTAAAGCTGTCGCTCTTGCCATTAAATACTCTTGTTGCAATGATGTTAATGATGCTATTGCTGCAACTAAAGGAGAGTGGTCAAAAGTTTTACCAATCCAATGAATATTTTTCTCTTCTCCCATATCTGCTCTTTCAGGCTTAGTCAACTCCATATAAAGTTGCTTCAAAATCTCACGGTCATCATTCACGTTGATTTTAGCTTTATCGAGCATTTTATCAACTTGTTTAGCTAAATCTTCGTTATCCTTGTAAGTATTAATGTCTGCTGGTTTGAATGACCAGTTATTTGGACCAGCCTTATAAGAACCAACTAATTCGCAAACTAATCTTCTATAATCGTTGTGACCTTTCCAAATATCTTTTCCAATTCCAGTAATATTTTTTAAATCCTCACCGATAATTGTATGCATTGGGATATCATACTGATCTTTTGCCTCAACAGCCATTAAATTGAAACGAGCTGGTAAAAGTGGATTTTTCTTATCGTAAGCTCTCCATAAAACAGCCTCTTCACTATTATCTTTTGCTGTAGTAACTTTCTCTCCACTTAAAGTTAAGATATCAATCTTTACCTTATCAATAGCTTCAATTCTTTTAGCTGTTTCTTCGTCAATTTTATTACAAATATCTAAAAAGTACTTTACTTTCTCAACTTTAGCTGGATTAGCTTTGTCTGCCAATTCACCTTTCAAGTCAGAAATCATTGCATTTCCTCTATCTAATTGTTTCATGCACGATTTTTGAATGTTATCTTCAATCGCAATAAAGGCATCCAGTACTGCTTTCGAAACATTCATTGCAAGAAGCGCCATCAATACTAAGTACATCAAGCCGACCATCTTCTGCCTTGGGGTTTCTTTTCCTCCTCCCATTTCTAATATCTATTTTAAGTTTATTATTTAGTAATATTCAATACAAAGTATGGACCCTAAATATTAACCTTTAGTTATTGTCATAGCTTTTAACATGTTACCGTAAACATTATTTAAATCAGTTAAATTACTTGATAATAAAGCCATGTTTTCTTTGTAACGTTTTGTATCTTCAGCCGAATCAGAAAGATTTTGCATCATCTCTGTAACTTGAGCTTGGAATTTTTCAGTTGCCTCTAAATGAGATGAAGAACCTTTCAATTGTAATTCATACACATTATTTAATGCTGCTAAATTTTTAGAAACTTTTTGAATTTGCTCTCCAAAAGATTCACCTTCACCAGTAGAAGAAGTTAAGCCTGCAATAGAAGTTGATGCTCTGTCGTAAGCTTCAGATAAGCTAGAAACTTTTTCTGATGCAGCTTGTAAACTTGATACATATGAATCTGTAGCATTTGCAGCAGTTGTAATTTCTTGTAATTGTAAAGCATTATCACCTAAAGCTCTCATTCCATCGCCTAAACGAGTTAATAATGCTACATCAATATTTGCCTCACCTAACATTTTATCTAATTCATGCGTTACACCTGAAGCAACTTCCTTTTTAGATTTGTGAGAAACAGCGTGAGCATCTTCATGACCTTCTTCCTCATGATATAATTCATCAGAATCACCCAAAGCTAATTCAGGATATACTAATGTCCAATCTGTTTCTAGATGTAATGGTTCAAAAGCAGACAAGATAAAAATAACAGCCTCAATACCAAGACCACCAATCAACATGATTGAAGCCCCTGGCCAGTGCTGAATCTTAAACATCGCTCCAATAA
>CALPVI020000242.1 GCA_943326975.2 Actinomyces viscosus
AACATCGAATTTGTTGAGTCATTTCAAGCAGGATTAGTAGAGAGAATTAATAATGAATTATCTGCAAACGACTTTAAAAAAGCTGCAGGTTGGGATATTAAATACTACAAAGTATCTTTTTACACTTTAGGCGCTAAATTTATAGAAGGTGCTTGTAAATACCAAGCGACAGACAGAGGAGGCGCTAATACCATTTGGAGTCATTGTGAAAAAGAAATAAATAAAATCAAATCAGTTGAAAAATGGTCAAAACCCGACTTAGAATTATTGAAAATCGGTGTAATTAAAACTGCAGAATGTTATATTAACGCTAGACAATCAGATAAAGCAAAAGCATTACTAAACAAAGTAGCACCTTGGTTTGAAGACGATGCAGAATTCAAAGAGAAATTCAACGAGATAATCAATTAATATTATCAAAGCTGTTCCAAAAGGACAGCTTTTATTTTTTATAGCATATGGAAACAAATTACATTCAACTCAATAAACAACTTTGGAATAACAAAGTATCCTTCCACTTGAATTCAGAATTCTATGATGTTCCGAATTTCTTAAAAGGAAAAAGTTCATTGAATTCTATTGAATTAGCATTTTTAAATGATCTTAAAGATAAAAAAGTATTACATCTTCAATGTCATTTTGGCCAAGACTCCATTTCCTTATCGAGAATGGGAGCAAAAGTTACGGGTATTGATTTATCTGACAAAGCAATTGAAAGTGCCTTAGAATTAAATAAACAAGCAAATACAGATGCTCAATTCATTTGTACAGATATTTATAATCTTAAAAATGTTTTAAATGAACAGTTTGATTACATTTTCACATCGTATGGCACAATTGGTTGGTTACCGGATATGGACAAGTGGGCTGATATAATTCAACATTTCCTAAAACCGAATGGACGATTTGTTTTTGTAGAATTCCATCCTGTAGTTTGGATGTTTGATGATGACTTTAAAAAGGTGGGTTACAATTACTTTAACGATGGTCCAATAATTGAGACTTCTATTGGAACATACGCAGATAAATCGGCACCAATAAAAGATGAATGTGTAATGTGGAATCATAGTATGAGTGAAGTAATTACAGCTTTAGTTTCGAATGGTTTAACATTATTAGATTTTCAAGAGTACAATTACTCGCCATATAATTGCTTTAACGAAACAGAAGAATTTGAAAAAGGTAAATTCAGAATTAAGCATTTAAAAAACAATATTCCTATGGTCTACTCA
The DNA here is from genome assembly GCA_943326975.2 of Actinomyces viscosus. GTDB lineage: Bacteria > Bacteroidota > Bacteroidia > Flavobacteriales_D > Crocinitomicaceae > CAIUKX01. Next base: position 1,233 of record CALPVI020000242.1, read on the forward strand.
ATCGTTGCTTCAAAGTAGAATAAATAATGAATTTCAATTAAATAAAATTTGATTTAAAACAAAAAAAGCTGCCCTTATGGACAGCTTTTTGTATATCATTAAATTTCTTACAATAACTTGTATTGAGATAGTACAAATCCCCCAATTAATATTGCTAGTCCACAAACTACTAAAACAGATGTTGTTAAAAATGGAACTTCAATTTTTTCTTCAGAAATATCTTCTTTTTGAAAAATTGCAATGATTGTTTTTAAATAGTAATAAACACCAATTCCTGAATTAGCAATAGCAATAATTACTAAAATCGGATATTGTTTAAATGCTGCTGAAAAAACTACATATTTACCAAAGAATCCAATCAATGGTGGAACACCAGCCAAAGAAAGTAATGCTAACACTGCAATAATTGCTATTAATGGATTTCTTTTAGCTAATCCTTTAAAAGCATCTATTCTATCTTCACTATCATTGATTAATTTAGCAATCGTCACCAAAGCAATAATTGAAAAACCATAACCAAATAAGTAAATCCAAAGATTAGATGATGTGCTAGCAGAAACAGTTAAAATAGTCAACAAAGCATAACCTACATGCGTAATACTTGAATAAGCTAATAAGCGTTTAAAATGTAACTGATTCAATGCTGATAAGTTTCCAATAAACATTGTAATCAAAGCAACTGCTGAAATAACTGGCGCCCAAAATTCACTTACTTGAGGAAAACCTGCATGAAAGATTTTAATAAAAGCTCCAAATGCAGCTAATTTAACTACTGCAGCCATAAATCCTGTTACAACATTTGGGGATCCTTCGTAAACATCTGGACTCCAAAAATGAAATGGTGCTGCTCCTACTTTAAATAAAAACGAACCTAAAATCAATAGAATACCTACGTACAATAAAGATGAATGAACCTCTTCTGAGCTAATCGTTGCAGCAATATCAGAAATTGCAAATGAACCAGTAGCACCATATACCCAAGCAATACCAAAAAGTAATAACCCTGTAGCAAATGATCCCATCAAGAAATATTTTAATGATGACTCACTAGATCTAATATCACTTTTCTTTGTTCCTGCCATAACATAAATAGGTAAAGAAAGAATCTCTAATCCTAAGAAAAACATGAACATGTCTGTAAAAGCAAGCATACATACTGCTCCCACCAATGAGAAAACTAACAATGAAATGTATTCACCTGTATGTTCAACTTGTTTTTTGAAAGAACTATAACCAACTAAAATAGATAGTAATGCAAAAATAGATGCTGCAGTAGAATATAACAAAGCAGTATTATCAAACAATAAACCTTTGTATGAAAACAACTGAACTGGATGATCCCATTGTGCAATAAACATTGCAATAGCAGTTATCAAACCAACTGTTGCAGTTAACAATACTAATAACGGTTTTTTAGCAAAAGCTATAAAAAGCGAAATTAAACCCGTTAAAAAAATTACAATTAATGCATTCATATTATTTAATAATTGCAGATGAAGATTTATATGTTTCTAATAACTGATCAATACTTGGACCAACTAAATCAATAATCATTTGAGGACATACACCTATTACAACAATAATTGCCATAATTAAAAAGTAAGCCAACCATTCATTCCAAGATAAATCTTTAAAGGTCGCTGCTTGTTTTGGCGCACCATACATACTCAATTGATAAGCTCTTAAAGTGTAAACCGCACCAAATACCAATGTTGTCCCAGCTATTAATCCAACTAACCAATGGTAAGAATACAAACCTTTAATTAATAAGAATTCACCTATAAAACCACTTGTAAAAGGAACTGAAACTGAAGCAAAAGCCAATACAGCAAACCAAAAAGCAAACTTAGGAGCTAACTTAGCAATACCTCCCAACTCTTCTAGTTTTCTTGTTCCTAAACGTTGTTCAATAATATCAACTGATAAGAACAAACCAACAGCCACCAAACTGTGATTGAAAATTTGAATCAAACCAGCAGTCAAGTTATCTTTATCAAATAAAATGATACCCGCAGCAATTAAGCCAACGTGAGAAATTGAAGCAAAAGCAAATAATTTCTTAATATCAGATTGTTTAATTGCGACAATTCCGGCATAAACAACACCAATAATTCCTAAAACAATTATGGGATATTGCATACAATTCATAGCTTCTGGAGCTAAAGGAACCATCCAACGAATCATTCCGTAAAGTGCCATTTTTAACATTAAAGCAGATAACAACATGGTTCCAGCCATAGGTGCTGTAGAATATGTATTTGGTTGCCATGTATGAAATGGAAATAATGGAATCTTAATTGCAAACGCTAAGAAAAAACCGCCAAAAATCCAAAAAGCTGCTTTCACAGATAATTGAACATTCATTAAGTCTTCAATAGCAAATGAAGTTGTATAACTTTTAATAGCAATTAATGATGCCAACATAGCTAAAGAACCAACAAATGTGTAAATGAAGAATTTTGTTAACGTTCTTTTTCTATCTGCTCCTCCAAATGATAATGCAATGATAAAAATTGGTATTAACGAAATTTCCCAGAAAATGTAGAACAACAAGCCATCTAAAGAAACAAATACTCCTAAAAAAGCAGCTTGCATTAGAAACAACATTGAAGTAAATAATTTATTCTGTGAAACTTCTCTATTATAGTTACTTAACAAAATAATAAAAGTTATTACATTTGTTAAGATCACCATAAATAAACCAATTCCATCATATCCCATTTTAGCAGTGAAACCAAAATTATTTGGTGTTAATGAAAATAAAGTAACCGCAGCAGAATGAAACTGATAGAAATTACATAATAACCATCCTGTTAGAACCAATGATGCTAATCCTCCAATAAGAGA
>CALPVI020000243.1 GCA_943326975.2 Actinomyces viscosus
GCAGCTCAAGATCAACGTTTTAGAATTGTAGTTACAGATGGTGTTTTCTCAATGGATGGTGATATTGCGAAAATGGATCAAATTTGTGATTTAGCAGATAAATACGATGCATTAGTTATGACTGATGAATGTCACTCTGCAGGATTTATCGGTAAAACAGGTCGTGGTGTTCCTGAATATTGTAACGTTATGAATCGTGTAGATATCATCACAGGAACATTAGGAAAAGCTTTAGGTGGAGCTATGGGTGGATATACTACTGGTAAAAAAGAAATCATAGACATGTTACGTCAACGTTCTCGTCCCTATTTGTTTTCAAATTCACTTTCTCCAGCAATCGTTGGAGCTTCAAATAAAGTATTTGATATTTTAAGTTCTACTACTGAATTGAGAGATCGATTAGAAGAGAATACTAAATACTTCAAAAAAGCGATTATTGAAGCAGGTTTTGATATTAAACCAGGAGATTCTCCAATTGTACCTATTATGTTATATGATGCTGCTTTATCTCAAAAGTTTGCTGATTTATTATTGAAAGAAGGTGTTTATGCTATCGGATTCTTTTATCCAGTTGTAGCAAAAGGAGCTGCTCGTATTCGTACACAAATATCAGCTGCACATTCAAAAGCCGATTTAGATAAAGCAATAGCAGCATTTATTAAAGTTGGTAAAGAGTTAGAAGTGATTAGATAAGAATTAGTTCATTCAAAAAAAGAGGCTGTCTCAAAAGGACAGCCTTTCATTTTTTTTGAACCATATCAGGTATTATAAGGAAATATAAGCTGCTTGGTGAAACGAAGTAAAAACCTGTAAGTCAACAATAAAATTAAATTTATTTAATTTTCTTTTCGAATAATATCAATCCATTCATCTACAGATTTTGCATTTTCAATAGAAAAATCTCCTGATCTGGTTCTTCTTAAAGCAGTTAGAGTTCCGCCTGATTGAAGTGCTTTTCCAAAATCACTTGCTATAGATCGAATATATGTACCTTTTGAACAAGAGATTTCAAAGTCTATTTCTGGAAAACGATCGGCATTAATTTTAAAATCAGATATATGAATTGTATTTGCTTTTAACTCCACTTCTTTTCCTGCTCTCGCTAAATCGTATGCTCTTTTTCCATCGACTTGTTTTGCTGAAAAAATCGGTGGAACTTGCTGGATTTCACCAAGGAAAGTTTTCCTAGCCTCTTCCATCATTTCTGCTGTTATATGATTGGTTTCAAATGTTTGATCAAATTCCGATTCCAAATCGTAAGATGGAGTCGTTTTACCCAACAAAATGGTGCCTGTATATGTTTTTTCACCGATCATTATACTATCAATCAGCTTAGTATTTTTCCCTATGCATAGCACAAGTAAACCAGTTGCTAATGGATCTAAAGTACCAGCATGACCAACTTTAATTTTCTTAACTTTTAATGCTTGTTTTAAATTCCAACGAATTTTATTAACAACATCAAATGATGTCCATGTGTATGGTTTATCCACTATAATAGTGCTTCCTTCCGAAAATTCTTTTATGTCTACCATTTGATGAATGAAGTGAATTAAACGATTTTTAAATCGTATCCACTTAATAATAAGATGATGATAACTAAGCCTACAATTATTCGGTAGTATCCAAATAATTTAAACCCATTTTTATTTAAAAATCCAATGAAACTTTTGATTGCTAATAATGCTACAACAAAGGCAACTATATTTCCAAAAGCAAGGATTTTAACCTGTTCGGGTGTGATTGTATTTCCATCTTGGAAGTAGTCCAATAATTTTTTAGCTGTTGCAGCTAACATTGTAGGTACTGCTAAGAAAAATGAAAATTCAGCAGCTAACGTTCTGCTTAACTTTTGACTCATACCACCCACTATTGTTGCGCCTGAACGAGAAACACCTGGTATCATAGCGATACATTGAAAAAAACCGATTTTTAAAGCAGTTAAATAATCAATGTCTTCCTCTTCCTTAATGATTGGTTTTTTAAACCATTTATCGACAAATAATAAGATGACTCCACCTACAAACAAAGAGATTCCTACTCCTAACGGATTTTCTAATAGTTTATCAACGGTATCGCTAAATAAAAAACCAAAAATGGCTGCAGGAATAAATGCTACAATTAGTTTGTAATAAAAATTGAATGATTTAAAAAAACGTTTGAAGTAAAGAACAACTACAGAAAGAATTGCTCCTAATTGAATGACAATTGTAAATAGTTTTGTAAAATTATCTGATTCAATCCCCATTAGAGAAGATCCAATAATCATATGACCAGTGGATGAAACAGGTAAGAATTCTGTCAATCCCTCAATGATTGCTAAAATAATAGCATCTAGTAAATTCATCTTAATTGTCTTCTTTAATCGTTGTTGTTTTTGGTTTACGCATAATTGAATACATAATTACCAAGTAACCTAAGATGATTAAAAATGGAGCAAGTGTAATTCTTACCTCGCTAAAAAGTTCATTTCCATCGAATTTTTTTGGATTGTCAGTTCCACCACCAATCATCAATATGAATCCTAGGATATTAATTGCTAATCCGATCAGAAGAATTCTATAATTTTCAGGTCTAAAGCCGAAAAGTGGTTTTTTGTTTTCTGTTTTAAATCCTAAAGGAGATTTATTTTCCATAATCTTAATTTTCTAATATAAATCGTCTAATTGCATTCTTAAAAATTTATTCAATGCAAACCAAGTCGAAACAAAAGTTATAACAGATCCAATTCCAATTAATGAACTAAATAAAAACATAAAACTTTTAAAGTCATAACTAATTTCAATCGAGTCAAGTACATTGTTAAGTGCATAAAATAAAGTCATCATAAGTGCCATTCCGATGATAGCAGAAATGAAACCTTGAAGAATTGCTTGTAATAAAAATGGTCTTCGAATGTATGCATGAGTTGCACCGACTAATTGCATTGTTTTTATTGTGAATCTTTTAGAATACAATGCCAATCTAATTGTGTTGTTTATCATGGCAACTGCAATAACAATCAATAATATTGCAACTGCAAGGAATAAAAATACAAATTGTTTGAAACCTAAGTTAACAGAGTTTACACTTGCTGCATCATAATTTACTTCGTCTATTTCATTCGGATATGCTTTCAATAATTCTTCTTTGATAATTTTCATATCTTTTTTGTTCGCATATTTTTCTTTTGGTTTAAAACCTACAGTAGGAGGTAATGGATTTTTTCCTTCAAATATGCGTAAGATTTGACCTGAATTTTGATCTTCTCCACTGAATTCTTCAATTGCTCTATCTGGAGATACGAAATAAACATCGTGAAATTTATCCCATGTTTTAAGTTCTTGTTCAATTTGTTTGATATCAGCAGTATTTAATTCTGGTTTGAAGAATAAATCTACTTGTAAGCTTTCTTTAGCTTGTTTTTGAACATTTCCTAAACCTAGGAAACCACCTATTACTAATCCTATCATAAATAAGACAAGTGAAATACCTATAACAGTAGAAACATAACTTGTTCTTACTCCTCTTGAATTGTATTCTTCTGCTTTTTTACTCATCGGTTGCGAAAGTAAATATAATTGTTTGATGTTAAAAGTGTAAAGATAGCAAACTGACTTTAAATTTTGTTAAAAAGCAATTGAAATCAAGAGCTCATTTTTGAACGTTGAATTGTTTAATAAAATTTAACATAATTTATTTGAAAATCTTAACAAATGTGATGTGATTCTTGTTACATTTGTTAGGTGAAAAAGATTTTATTAATAGGGTTGATTTTTGTATATCTGTTTACTTCTACAGAGTTTTCAGAAATGCTAAAAATACCTTTTTTATTTAATCATTATACTGAACATCAAGCTGAGAATAAACAGTTAACATTTGGCCAGTTTCTGTTTGTTCACTATGTTGATCATTCACATGAATTGAAAGATGGTAAAGGGAAATACGACCAAGATGAAGATTCTCAATTGCCTTTTCATTCGCATACAGATTATACAGCAACATTTACCTATTATTTCCCTACTCCTGCAATTCGAATAGTTTCAGAACCAATTATTTCAGAATTAGAAGAAGGCAAAATATTTTTTGATAATCA
>CALPVI020000244.1 GCA_943326975.2 Actinomyces viscosus
AGATATCCCTTATACTGGTGAAGGTTGGGGTTTATGTAACGATGGAAAGTCAATCATTATGTCTGATGGTAGTGAACGAATTTCTTTTAGAAATCCATCTTCTTTTGCTATTGAACGTGTAATTGAAGTTTATGATAATGCAGGACCGATTACAAATTTAAATGAATTAGAATACGTGAACGGTAAAATATACGCTAACGTATGGATGACAGATAAAGCAGTTGTTATAAATCCTTTAAATGGTAAAGTTGAAGCAATTATTGATGGAGCAAAACTAGTTTCAGAAGGAAAAGGACTTGAAGGGGATGTAATGAATGGAATTGCCTACAATAAACTAACTAAAAAATTATATTTTACTGGTAAGAAATGGAATAAAGTTTTTGAAGTGAAATTAACACAACCAGGTGTTTAGTTTAATTCAGAAAGTAATAACCAATTAAAAGATACCTAAGGAATTTACCAGCTATCATTAATAGTGTTGTAGGGACTAATTTTACCCTAAAAAAACCCAATCCAATAATCAATGGATCACCTATGATTGGAAGCCAAGAAAAAAATGCTAACCAATAACCGTATTTTTGAATAGCAAGTTCGTATTTTTCTATCTTTTCTTCTGTAAAACCGAAACGTTTTAATGCTTTAGGATTCCCAATTTTTCCAATAAAATAATTTGTAATTCCACCTGCACTATTTCCAATTGTTGCAATTAGCACACAAATTGAAACAGGAAAACCTTTTGAAAGCAATGCAAACAGTATAATTTCTGATGAAAAAGGAAGTATTGTAGCCGACAAAAATGTTGCTATAAATAAACCGATGTATCCGTATGAAATTAAGTCCATAAAAAAAGGCCTTGCTATTGCAAGGCCTTCCAAAAGTAATCAATCAATTATTAATTTTTGATTAATTTTTGAGTTACTTTTCCTTCGTTAGAAGAAAGAGTTACATAGTAAATTCCAGATTTGAATGCTGTAGCATCAATATTAACTGAATGTTGACCTGCAACTTTAGTATCTTTAGCAACAGAATAAACAACTTTACCAGTTACATCTAAAACTTCAACTGAAATGTCAGAAGAATTTTTCAATGAATAGTTAACTGTTGTAGCACCTGTAGTTGGGTTTGGATAAAGATTAGCAAAAGTTACGTTTTCATTTTTAGCATTTTCTAATCCTAAAGTTTGATCAAAACACATTCTTGTACAGATTTGTTTACCAGCCCAGTACCAAGTATCAACATTTGAAGCGTTAGCAACATAAATTCTTGAATTGTAGTCATCATCACTTTGGTTAACTACATAAGCAAAATGGTTTCCAGTTCCACCAGCATGGTAAATACCGATTAAATAATCATTACCTCCTAATAACTGAACCTCACCTGGAGCTAAAGTTGATTTGTGGAAGTTTAATAATAATCTAGCTTGAGTGTTATCTGCAGAAGGAATATCAGCTGATTGGATAGTAAATGTTTTAGAGATACCTAAATCTACATATCTATTTGTAGCACTAGGAGACCAATCTAATTTGTAAACTTTTACCTCTACTTCTGTACCAGCCGTAATTGGGAAATATGAGTTTTTTCCAATAGTAACCTCTAAACCATGTAAGTCCATATCAGTAGGAATAGTCATAATATTACCAACTGTCATGTATTCACTAATATCGGTTGCAGGATCTTTACCAACGCTTGTGATAGCATGCGGCATGTTGTAGTTTTCTTGACCTAAGTAACCATTTGTAACATAGAAAGTTCTTCTTAAAGAGTCATTCGTTGGAACTTTGTCTACAGCAGCTGTATTTAAATCCATTCTAACGTAGTATTTACCAATAGGTAAATCTTTGAACTTAATTTTAGTTACAAACGTAATTGTATCAGCAGACATTTGATTATTTAAAGCATCTGCAGTTAAAACACCACCAACAGTATCTTTCACTAATGCACCAGTTGTACCATTGAAGATAGATAATTTAACTTCTGTATTAGCTGGGATTTTAAGGAAACCATTGTTTTTGATAACACCTTGTACAGTTACAGAATCTTCAAAATTGTTAGGGATATCAGTATTCTCGTAAGCATAGTTTAAATCGTTTAACCAAAATTTAGTTAATTCAATATCCACATCATTTGATTCGACAATAGCGATGTCATCAATTTGCCAGAAGTATGAGTCATGACCAGCCCAAGCAAATCTGAATTTGAAGTTTGATTTGTTACTAGCAGCAAATAAATAAGGAGCTAAGTTGATTGAGTATAATTTTGAACCTGAATCAACGTTTACAGCTACACCATTTACTTCTACATTAAATGATTGTTTAGTAGCAAAATCATCAGTAGAAACTTCAACTGTTAATTTAGCTGTATTTGAACAACAATATCTATATCTAGTATAGAAATTTAAAACAGCACCACTTACAGAAGATAAATCAATTGCAGGAGAACCGATACTTGCAGAAAGAACTGGGTAGTTATTTGCTGTACCAAATTCATCAGCTACGAAATCAATAAAACCATTAGCAGACGTTGGTGAAGTAATGATGTATTTACTTTTTGTAGTGTTTTGAGAGTGACTAGCATTGTTAATTGCTTGATCAGTGTAGTATCCACCTGGACCACTTAAATCGTAAATCCATGTGCTTGCATGTGTACCTGCTTTCGTCCAGTTACCAATGCCAGATGCAAAATCTTCTTTCCAAAGCGTATCTCCACCAACTTTAGCTTTGAAAGACGCTTTTTCTTTTTCTACATTTGCTTCAGAACTTTTAGTGTAATTTCCATAAGCTTCATTCATGAAACTTTTGTTAATTTGACCAAAAGCTAAAGAACCAAGTGCAAAACTTGAAATCATTAAATAAACTTTCTTCATAATTATAATTTTATATTATACAGAAACAAATATAAATTAATAATTATTCAGATACAAGGTTTTTCTATTTAACTGATACTTTTATTGATTTAAATGTTAACATCAAGTAGTTAAATTGTTAAATTTTCAGTTTACTTGTCTTTCAAAAAAGGAAGTGCTTTTCTAGTATTAATAAGCTCTTTATAAGCTAACACTTTTTCACTAATTAATTCGTTGAAGTTTATTTCAATTAATTTTTCACCTAGTGGAGAAATGATTGAACTATCACCTGAATAGGATAAATTTGAACCATCTTGTCCACATCTGTTTACGCCAATAACATAACACTGGTTTTCAATTGCTCTTGCTTGTAAAAGTGATTTCCAATGTAAACTTCTTCTTTCCGGCCAGTTGGCAACGTAAATTAAGACATCATAAATTGCATCTCCATTTGTATCAATTTCGTTTCTGGCTATTTCAGGAAAACGTAAGTCATAACAAATTTGTAGTTGTATTTTCCAGCCTTTATACTCAACAATTGTTCTGTTGTTACCTGCACTAAAATATTTGTCTTCGCCTGCTAAACAAAATGATTTTCGTTTGTCGTAGTATTCTAAATTTCCATTTGGATAAACAAAAACACCTCGGTTGTAATATTCATTTTTATCTTGGATAATCAATGAAGTGTATACTGCAGCTTTTTTTTCATCAGCCAATTTTTTTAACCAATTTATTCCTTCCGATTCTTCAAACTTTTCACCTAATTTTTCCACATTCATAGAAAAACCAGTATGAAACATTTCAGGTAAAACGATTAAATCTGTTTTATTAATAGTTGAGAGTAATAAAGTGTAATTTGCGAAATTACCTTTTTTATCTTCCCATTTTTGATCTGCTTGTACGATGACTACTTTTAAATCTTGCATAATTTTTCAGCTGCTTTTATGAGTGTATCTGTATCTTTTGCATAACAAAAGCGAATCAAATGATTGTCTTTTCCGTCTGTATTGAAAACAGACATTGGAATTGTTGCAACTCCATGTTCAATTACTAATCTTTTTGTGAAGTCAACATCATTTTCATTCGATATGTTTTTATAAGATGCTACTTGAAAGTACGAACCTTCACTTTTTAGTAATTCGAATCTACTGTCTTTGATTAAATTTCTAAATAAATCTCTTTTGTCCTGATAAAATGC
>CALPVI020000245.1 GCA_943326975.2 Actinomyces viscosus
ACAAAATTATTGGCTGAAATAACCTTTTTAAAGTTTACACCTGTTAAGCCATTATTAAAAGCAACCCAATTTTTCGCAGTATCAGCACTGATAAAAACACCATTATTTTCAGTTGCAGCAAATAGTTTAGTCCCTAAAAAATTTAAATCTCTCACATTTAAATAATCAGTTAACCCTGAATTTCTAGCTGAATAGCTTACACCTAAATCTGTACTAACAAAAACCCCATTTTCTGTTGCTGAAACAATTAAACCATTTCCTTGAGCTGCAATTGAACGTTGTTTGATATTGTTAAAAGCTGTATTATTAATAGTCCAAGAAATAGAAGATTTTGAAGTTTTATAAAAACCAAATTTTTCAGTTCCTGCTATTAAACTCGAATTATAAGGTGCAACTACTTTCACGTTTTGATTGGTCAAACCTGTATTACTTAATGTCCATGAAATTGAATTCGATGGTGAGATATATACCCCTGTTGCTGTCGCTAAATACCAAGATGTTCCATCATTTGAAATACTGTTACCTCCTGGATCAGAGTTAATACCAGTTAGTGCTGAAGAATAACTTGCAGTTGTAGTAGAGCTTGCTGAACTCAATAAAAACAAACCATCTGTATTGAATACTAACAATTCGTCAGTTGAACCATTGTACGAAAATGATTTTGTTCCAATTATATTCAATGTGTTTACATCATTGAAATCAGTCCAAGTAATACCATTATCATCTGATTTAAAAACTCCTTTCGTTTCAGAAATAGCAAAGATTCTTGAACCCGCAAGTGTCAATCCACTAATTTTTGTTGAACCAAATGGTAAATTTGTAATCAAACTCCAAGAAACACCTTTGTTTGTAGTTTTATATAGTGCTCCATTATCTGTACCAGCAATCACTGTGATTGAATCTAAAGCAACCAGAGAAGTTATTTTTAAATTTCCTAATCCAGAATTTACTTTTTCCCAATATCTATCAGAACCAATAAAACCAGTAAAACGAAAGATTCCGCTATCTGCAGTTGCTGCAAAAACATATTTTCCAGTATGAGAAATCGCAGCAATTTTTCCACTTTTTAAACCAACAGGTATTGCTTTCCAACCTATTAAAGTTTGTTTAGTGTTCACAAAAACACCACCTTCAGCTGTTCCAAAATAAATTAATGAATCACTTGAATGTTTTGCATAACAAGTTACAGTTCCTCCTAATTGACCTTTTTGTCCAAAATGTGCTAATGATATCGAAGATACCATTAACAACATAAATAGTACTATTTTTTTCATTGTTTTTAATTGTTTTTTGCCCTTTGTTCTATCCATTTAAGCACTAACTCCAATTTACAAGCACTCAATTTACCATTTGGGGGCATTGGGTTGTTAATTGAATTCATTGATGCATATAATAGACTTGAACTGGGATGTAAAGTGTCGATATAGCCACTTTGGCTATTCATTAAATTTTGATAAGAAACAGAAGCTGTTAAATTTAAATTGCCTGCAGGATTAGTTCCTGAATGGCATCCCGATGTAGTACAATTCTCATTAAAAATAGGTTGCACATCATTTTTATATGAAATTGTTGTGGGAGGTGTACATTCTTCTTCTTTTTTCTTCTTTTTACAAGCTGAAAAATGAAGAAAAACAACACTCATTAAACTTAAAGCAAATATTCTTATCATATTATTATTCGTAAATAAACATTTTTGGAATGTTGTTTTTAATTTTTGCAGCTAATGGCAACGCATTATCTGAAACACTGTTTACAGATAGATTTGAAAGTACAGTTAAATCAATACCATCAAATAATCTACTATAATCTGCAATCATATGCACATAAGAAACCTGATCTTTTAGTACAGTAAAATTTCTATCTGGCATAGCAATTTGGACATAATTTGTATTTGTTCCAATTTTATAACTAAATGCTATTGGAGTACCATTCATTGCCGCCGTTGTATCAATTTTGCCTTGTACATTCATAAATACATAACCATCAGGCTGTGCAGCACTTGAAAACCACATTTCAGGACGATTTAAAATAATTGAATCTTTAGAGCTTGAAGGATTTAAAGCATTTGCAGCCGCTGGTAATCCAACTTTAAATCGAACCGATTTATAATTTCCTATTGGTACATTTCCAACTTCAATTGCTTCAGATTCAAATACTTTAATTTCAGTTCCGGGTACTGATAGCGTTGAACCATCCAATTTAACTAATTCAATTTCTGAAATATACATCTGCGCCATACTTAAAGAGATAACTCTACCCTCTGTTGTTGGAACATCTATATTATAAGCATCAACCTCAGTTGCATCTATATTTGTATGTAGATGAAAAGTTAATATTCCCGTAGGAGCATCAACTGAAGAAGAATCTGTTGGATTTGTATTTTTTTTCTTACATGCTGTAACAGCCAACAATAAAGCTACAACCAACGTAGAAATGATTATTTTAAATGTATATTTCATACTTTTTAAATTAAAATGAATAACTCAACGACGCAAATAACGAATGCATCAGTTTATTTTGTATACCATTGACTTTTTGATAAATCGGTATACCGTATTCAACACCAATTCGAAATTTATTCAAGAAAGATTGATCAAATTGATAAGCTGTACCTAAATATGTGATTAATTTCTTACCTCCATAATTTGATGGGTTAGCTGAAATTTCATTAAAGGAGTAAATTGTTGGATCAATGCCTTTTATCTTTTCGATAGATTGCCCTTCAAATCGAATCGAAGAACTAAAATTATTCCACCAATTATATGCCCCCCAAATTCCTATAGAATATTCATTACCTAATTGATAACCAACTGAATTTTGTGACGTCCTAAAAGTTGATGAAACTTGCGTACTGAAAGCAAAATCATTTTGTTGAAAAATGTAACTTACAGTAGGAGTTATATCAACTGTTCCTGAACCTAATTGCATCATATAAGGCAATCTATTCTTTGCGTACAACATATCATCTTTTAAACCTTGAACTTCTATTGAACCCGTTGGAATTGAAACACCACCTGCCAGCAATAGTTGATGATTCGTATTTTTTATTAATCCATACAACAATGTTAACTTCAAATCCCCAAGTCCTGAAGTACTCATTTTCATTGCTGTTGAAGGAGACATATCCATCCCAGACATTGCATGACTATGAACTGTCAACATAGACATATCCATCGAATTCACATTGTAATTCAACATCAACATACCTGTCAAACGATCGGTAATCCCATACATACCCATTAGCATATGCATATCCATTTTCATAGCATCTGAATTCATCAGATAACTATTAAACACTACATCTGAATTAGTATTTGACGATCCAGAAAGTAATCCTTTCATTCCCATATTCATATAACGATACGAAAACATCCATTCTCCTTTCGGATGCACATGACTAATCATTACCCCTGCAGGGGTTAAATTACTCATACAATGACAAGAAAGATTACATGAAGCAGTATCTTCTTGGGCAAACAATACATTGTTTACCAAAAGCATTCCCATCAAAAGAACACTCCAGTTTTTTTTACGAAACATAATGCGATTGTTATAATCTAGTTAACTGAAAGCCTAAACTTTCAAATTTTATTGAAAATAATTCATTCAAGAAAAGATTATACAACACTGATCTACAGTAATATAAAATCACACAAGAACAAATAAAATTAGATTAAACGCGGGGTGGTTGGAAAATAGAATTTAAAAAAGTACTTGTTCTGTTTTCAGAATAGTAAAATTTACTTTTTTTCTCTTCAACAGAAATTATTCCTTTTTCATTATTAACATCTTGATTAATTGATTGAAAATAAACAATTTCAAATTTATCCTTTGAAGAAGAAGTTGGTTTCTCTTTTTTATCTTGTTTATCCAACTGCTTTGCTAAATGACACTTACCATTACACTTAAGTTTAGGCTTATTTTTATTCTCACAAAGTGTTTTAGCAATGAAATCTTTGTTTACTACATAATCAGCAACAATAATAAATTTAGCCAATACTTGAAATACAA